>JAPLMW010000056.1 GCA_026386845.1 Phycisphaerae bacterium | reverse complement strand
TCTCAGTCCTGTTGTTTATGTTGACAAAAATGCAAACGGCGTAAACAACGGCACAAACTGGGCAAACGCATATAAGGAATTACGAGACGCACTTGCGGATGTAAACGCCGGTCTGCACGGCTGCGCTAATCAAATCTGGGTAGCCGATGGTAATTACGCACCGACAGACGCAAACGACCCATTACCTTATGAAAAACCTTTTGCGATGATTGACGGCATTGATATTTACGGCCATTTTGCAGGCTGGGAATCAAGTATATACCAGAGAAATCTCGCTGATTCAAATAATGATACTGTTCTCACCGGCGATATAGATGATGATAACACAAACGAGGTACAATATGTCGTTATAGCAGCAGACAGCCGGCTTGACGGCTTTACGGTAAAGAAAGGTTACAACAGCGGAATATACTGCAATGCCTGTTCGCCGACGATTGAAAACTGCGTTGTCAAATACAATAATTATTACGGCATATCCTGCGTTAACGGCGCAAATACGACAATAACCAATACTTTTATAAGTAATAATAGCAACGGCATATACTGTAACGAGTCGAATCCTTATGTGAACATTAATAAATGCACAGTCTCTACAAATACATGTAATTTTTCTGCAAATTTTTGCACGGCAGATGTTACAGACAGTATTTTTTCGCACGCCAACAATAGCTATGGCAGTATTTGCGCATCCTACGCCAATTTAATCATTGAAAGATGCGATATCAGCGATAATCAGGGTCGCGGCATCGGTTGCTATAATACATCTGTAAGCATTAAACAATGCAATGTGCAGCGCAATACCTCAACCGGCATAGTTGTCGGCGATAACGATATTGTAATGTCAAGTATTATCTCTGATAATGGCGACCAGGGAGTTAATGCTTCAGGCAACAGCCAAATCGCAGGCAACCTGATATATTCAAATGCGAGTTGCGGCATATACTGCGGGTCTGCCGCTGTGGAAATTAGAAACAATACTATTGTTCACAACGGCTATTTCGGAATTTATAGCTATAATGACCCGAACATCAAAAGTAATATTATATGGGATAATACTCCCAGCGGTTTTGGCGACGGCTCATTTACAAAACTCAATTACAACTGCATACAGAACTATACCGGCGGTGGGACAAATATAAATACTGACCCCTGTTTTGTTAATAAGGATGTGAATGATTATCATCTGAGAATGAATTCCAATTGTATTGACAGAGGTGACCCGTGTTTTAATGATGCCAATCTATTTGATATTGACGGTGAAGACAGAATAATGGATGGCGACAACAACGGCGTATTCAGAGTTGACATTGGCGCTGATGAGTTTTGTCCGTATGATTTGTCGCAGGATGGTTTTGTCAATTTCAGCGATTTCGCTGTTTTTGCAAGGTCGTGGAAAACATCGGACGGCAATGCTAATTACAATTATCTTTGCGATTATTTTCCCGACAGCAAAATTGATTATAAGGATTTGTATATTTTCTGTGATTACTGGCTTAGTCCATCTGACTGGGCGGATATTGGCGGATATCTGATTTGCGATGTCAATGAGCCTAACAGCGGCGATGAGGTTACCGTGCAGATTTATTCTGATGTGCCGCTGTTCTGTATGGGAGTAGCCATATCGGTTGCGGGCGATGCGAACATAACAGGTGCGATGAGCACTGCTGATTGTAACGAATACGGCTGGGACCCATCCTGGCCGACCGACCCATTTTTCGAAGAGAACGGCTGGCTGTATATCAGCGGCATTAAATGGGAAAGTGATGCCAATGGCGTGGTTGGTTATATTAAGTTTCGTTATAATAGCGGTCAGGTTAGTGTTTCGATTACGGAAGATTGTGCCGCTTATGACGCCAATTGTGAGCCGGTGCTGATTTCCGGCGAGGCATTGACATTTGGAGAATCGCAGTAGCATTAGGTAATTATGTTTGCCGAACAAAAGGCCGGTTTTCACCCCGGCCTTTTTGCTTTTGATGTTTTTACGAAAATAATAAAAAAATCAGCCGGCAGCACTTGTCTGCTGCCGGCCTTTCAACTTCTTCTCCCTGCGACCGATAACAGGGCTCCACCAATATTAACATTCAAGGATTCCGGGGACCAGGTCCTCGATGCTTGCCCGCCGAGGCGGGCCGGTGTTGTCTATTTATCAAGAACTTTTTTCTGCAACTTAGATAAGTGCCTATCATCATAATCAGTAGAGTCTGCGGCTCCGGCACAGGCTCAGGTGGTGGGTCGTCTCCGCCGCCTCCGCCACCTCCGCCGCCACCGCCCCCTGAGAAGCCTCCCGATGAGATACTGTCAGTACGTCTTATGAGGCTTTCTTCTCCGGAGCTTACTGCCGGACTGCCGCCGGGCAGTTCATATTCATCACGTTCAAAAACAGCTATAATTATCTTAGGCCCATCAACAGCAAGCATAGTCTGATTCGCCGTCGGGTCGCTGACATCTCCAAGCCAGTAAACAAAACGCCATCCCGGCCTGGCAATGGTTGTGAGAGTTACAGTTTCATCCACATTAAATGTATGGACTCCCATTCCGGGTTTCATTTCTCCCGCCCCAACCGGACTTTCCTCCATGAGCACTGCATAATTACTCTGTGCAAAGCCTTTCATGCCAAGCAAAAGAATAAAACAGATTATTATCCGCCGATGTTTCATTTGACTCTTGTCATTTTTTTGATTCTTAAGATGAAAATTGTCGGAGCGATAAAGAGGATTGTTGCCGGTTCAGGCAGCACAGACGGCGTTGCCAGAGAACCCATACCGGATAATCCGCCGCCGCTGACAGTTCCAAACCCTATAGTCGGCAAATGGGTTGAGCTGAATATCAGGACATCGGACCACTGTCCGGGATTAAGCGAGGTACCTATGAATACATAAGCGGCACTTTGCGGAAAACTAAAAGCGAATGGGTCTTTCCCGCCCGGAGTACCGTAAGTTGTATCGGTATAAATATAATCGGCGTAACTGCTGTCGATGAGTCCTACAGAGAAAAAGTCAGTCGCGACGTTAGATTGCGTACTGTTGAAAATCTGATATGCGTAAATATATTCACTGCCGTCGGTCAAGTCATCTCCCGGGTAATCGCCTGGCGAATAGACAGCATATTCAACATCGGCTTTAAGCGTTTTTCCCGACATCGTGATACTAAACGATGTTTTATTTTTGAAATCTGCCATTGCATCCGAGTCGTTATAAAGCGAAGCCTCGGCACAGACTGCAAAAACAGATACACAAACGAAAAGAAAGATTATTTTTGCCTTTATGTTTTTCATATTACTATTCACCCCATTTATCAAATGTTTATCAATTCGCGCGGTATCTCTGTGTTCTGGTTTAAGTTCTTACCCCATTTTTAGATTCTGCTCTGTTCCCAAAAGGTATCAGAAACCTTTAGTGGAATGCAGTAACAAAAATAAATTACGTGACCAAATCAGCAGAAGCTTACTCAAAGAAAATGACTCTACTACTACCCCATTTAAGAGAGTTCTTATTAGACCCTATTAGAGCAAAAAAAACACCAAAAGTCAAGTAAATTTTACCCATTTTAACACAAAATCATCGTTAGTCCGGTAAAAATGCAGATTTGCAATTTATTGACAGCTTAACGAATGAAATTTTTAAAAAAATTGGTTAGAATCAATCGCGCTATTTTTTGTTGAGGGAAAAAACCTATGACAAATGAAGACATACACAAAACTGAGCAGACGCATCAGGACAAAAATGTAATTACCCCAAAACGTTTCAAGCTCAACTGGCGAATATTTGCTGTTGCGATTTTACTTGCCGCCGGACTTGGCTGCCTTCTGACAATAGCTTCTAATAATTGCTCTCTCTACAGCGACAAAAAATTCTCCAATACACTTGACAAAGCTATCGAAAAAGCAACCGAGTGGGTGCACAAAAATGAGGCAGACATCCTTACGGTAAAAAATGTGGCATTAATAAAAATTCTGCAGGACTGCAACGCCCTCTACCCGGCAGGCAATCTCGGCGTAATTTGCAATAAGTTTATGGCCACCCCCGCCAGCCCGGCCTGCTGGAAGGGTCTTATAAACCCGAATTATGATGTCCAAAAGTGGGAACTAAATCTGGCGATAAAAAACGAATGTATCGACAACAAATGGATTTTATATGCAATAGCTCCCGACAAGGCAGAGATTACACCTGAGGAAATGGAGCTTTTTGACCGCGAAAAATGGAATATGTAGCGATTGACAAATCAGCTTTGGGTATTGACTCATCTGCGAAAAACGCAGCCGAATGTTAATAACGAGGAGCTTATTGACCATCTTTGCAATAGAATCACTCGTCAACTGACTTTTAATCTGGCTGTAGTTGATTATTACATCCAGAAAACAGCATTTGTAATATATTCAGGCCATCCTGAAAAAATCCGCCGCCGATGGGTCGAAAGGGTTCTAAACAATCAACGAACAGATGGCGGCTGGAATGACAGGTGGCTCTGTTTTGAGTCCAGAGAACATCAAATACGGCCTGTATTCAGCATTAGCCGGCCCCCAAGCGACCAGCACGCAACAGTACAGGCACTATGGCTTCTTATGTGCCAGGTAAAATACCGCTATCCTAAAAACTTTGGCCTGGCCCAATAAAAAAACCCGCCTGAAAAGGGCGGGTTTTAGGATTAACCTTTTTGGACGTATTTTTTGATATTGCGAAAGGCCTGTCTGAGACGATTTTCGTTTTCGACAAGGGCGATTCGCATATAGCCTTCGCCGTTTTCGCCGAATGCCCTGCCGGGCGAAATAACGACATTTGCATGCTCGACCAAATCCATCGCAAAATCAATCGTGCCTTTGCCTTTTAACTGCTCATCAGGCACCCTTGCCCAGACAAACATCGATGCCCGCGGTTTATCCACCTGCCAGCCTATACGAGAAAGACAATCGCAGACAACATCCCTGCGGAACTGATATTTTTTGTTCTGCTCATCGGTATCTTTTTCGCACTGACGCATAGCGATAATGCTTGCAATCTGAACAGCCTGGAAAATGCCGTAATCGTAATAGCCCTTAATAGTCGCAAGGGCATCAATCATCTGTTTGTTTCCTGTCGCAAAGCCGATACGCCAGCCTGCCATATTGAAAGCCTTGCTCATTGTAGAGAATTCGACACCGACGTCTTTCGCCCCTTTTGCCGAGAGGAAACTTGGCGCTTTATAGCCGTCAAAGCAGGTATCGCCATAAGCAAAATCGTGGATAACCGCGACGTTAAATTTTTTGGCAATATCGACAACGGTCTCAAAATACCCGATATCGTCGACGGTCATTGCTGTCGGGTTATGCGGAAAATTCAGTATCATTATTTTCGGACGCGGATAAAGCTTTTCACAAGTCTCCTGAATATTCTTCAAAGACTCCAGCGTATTTCCCAGCGGCACAGTAACAACATTGGCGCCCGCCAAATTGACAGCGTAAATATGAATTGGAAACGCCGGGTCTGCGACGATAGCGGTATCGCCGGGGCCGAGCATCGCAAGGCACATATGGCTGAAACCTTCCTTGCTTCCAATGCAGGCCAGGACTTCGGTATTGGGGTCAAGCTCGACGTTATATTTTTTTGCGTATTTTATGGCAACTTCTTTTCTGAGATTGAAAATACCTCTGCTTGCACTGTATCGCTGATTGCGCGGGTCCTGGGCGGCTTCGCAAAGTTTATCAACAATAACCTGCGGAGTCGGGTCGGATGGGTTTCCCATACCCAGGTCGATAATGTCAATCTGCTGCTGGCGTTTGGCTAACTTAAGAGCGTTCAGTCTGCCGAACAGGTATGGCGGCAGTCTTTTAATTCTTTCCGCTGGTTCTATCTTAAACTCTTCCATTTTATAACTCTTTTACTCTTTATCAAATATCTTAAATCAAATTGCTTTGGGTAGTTCTGCATTTAAAAGAACAAAATCTTCTCCTTTGATTCGGAGGGTAGTGATAAATTCCAGACAATTCCACGCCGGGGTATTCTTTATTTTGCTTATATCCCTGGCGGCAACAAGAAAATATGAATCTTTTGATTTGCTGCGGTCGTTAATAATTTTTTCGAGGATTTCCCCCACGTCATCCATAATAAACAAGTTTTTATCCGTATCGAGGCCTGTAAAATGATGTGCAGCGCTAACAACATAGAAGTTATCGTCGCCGTCTTGATATTTTCTTGCAATACTCTCAATCTTGAATGCATCTGGTTTTATTACCGCTCTGATATACGGCCATAAAAATACCCCTATAACAATAGCAAACGTGGCAGCCGCTATTTGACTGATTCTGCCGAGTTTAGACTTAGCGATGGCACTGCTGAAAGGTTTTGCATTGGAAGCATTATCCGGCTCAAGGACAGCATACCATCTTTCTGAAATTAAGGGTAGTGCCAGTATCCACCTTTTTACTGTTAGACCGGCTTCTTTCGCATCCTGAGCAAAGGCTTTATAATTAATGGGTTTGCAGCCTCTTTCTTTCCGACGGAGAAATTTCTTCCTGACATAAGATGCGAGACAGTTAACGGCCAGATTACACTTGAAGGAGATTATGATTGGTCCTCTGGATATTCGCTTCAACTCTTTTAAAGCCTGTTGTCTGAGTTGGGGTTCAGGAAAATACTGGAACAACCGGTGACAAAGCACCGCGTCGAAACACTTATCCTTAAAACCGGTTTGGAATATATTTGCAGTCTGAAGACTATCCGTTTCTTCAAGGCAGTTCTCTCCGGCAGGACCGGCATAGCGGCGGGCTTGCAGAAGCATATAATCGGAAATATCGGCGCCTGTAACTTTATACCCGAATCTCTTTAGCAAAGGTAATAATCGACCGGCTCCGCACGGCAAATCCAAAATGTGCGCCCCCGCTGGAATGTTAGCAATCTTAAGGGCTTTGGCGACACACTTTTTCTCACGACGGTCTGTCTTGGTCCCTATAACACCAGAATTAAATCTTTCTGCAGTTTCTGCGGTATTGTATTGATTCACCGCCTTATGAACTGAGGGGTGCAGCACCGGACCATTTATAACAGGAAATTTCTGATCCTGATTATCAGCAGATTCGTTAAATTCATTTTTCATATATTCAGCGTTCCTGCTATGCGCCTATTTACTCGGAGCAAAGAATGCGTTCTACATTTTTTAACATTGATAACTCTACCAAAAGTCTCTCAAATTGCAAGAAACTTTTCTGTGTCTTTACGGCCATTTACGTTTTCATTGCGTCCAATTCTATAAACGCTATCGGCAAAAATATAAATATCGGCAGCCATGCCCATAATTCAGGCATCGCCCTGCCGGCAATTACAACTTCCGACGCAAAAATTTTACATACAAATGTCATTATATAACATAATCCCGTCAATGCAAAGCTGATAAACACGGCGCTTTTTAGCGTTTTAGGGTCTCTGCATACAAGGACAGGCAGAGATATCATCAGCATAACCAGGTTTATTATCGGGTCGGTAAGCCGGAAGTTCTTCTGTGCATAGAGTCTTGCGAGGTCTTTCGGATTCTGCCGGGCGAGCCTGACAAGGTCGTAAGAGCTGAGCAAGTCCATATTAGCTGATTTTCGCCTGACCGGAATATCCTTCGGCGTAAGGTCGCTCGGATATGACTTTATTATTTCGTAGGGCCTGTCTGCAAGCTCCTTCGAAACCTTCAGAAGCACACCGTTATCAAGAATCCATGACTTTGTATCGAGGTCGTAATGCGCCGAATCGGCCTTAAGTATGCCTGTAACATCATACAATCCCGAATCCTGCCTTTTTGAGCGTGTTATTATCGTCGGCGTGATAATCGTTTCATCCTTAACATTGAACTGCGGCGAGTTGAACAGGCTTGCGTTTCCGTCGGTGATGAACCACATATCATAAAAAAGTGTATCAGCGACCGCATGGTGTTCACGAACGAGTTTATCCGCCATCGGCGGAATGAAAAATTCCTGGTCAACTACCTGCACGCCGGTAAAAGCCAGTGCCAGAAACAGGATTGGCGCGATTACGCGCTTGAGGCTCACTCCCGAAGCCATAATCGCGACGAGTTCGTTGCTTTTTGTCATTTTCCCCAGCGAGAACACCGCCGCAACAACGGTTATCATACCTGAAAAATCCCTGAAATACAGAAAACTGTGTCTGCTGTAGTAAAATACAATATTGCTCAGCATCTGCGCAGTGGTAAGTTCCGCATGTTCCGTAAATTCGTCAATATTCACAAACAGGTCTATCATTATGCGCAGCCCCATCAGCACGGCAAATGCAATCACATAACCTGTGAGAAAATTTTTCGTTACATATCTATCAAGTATTTTCATTTTTAACTCTTCAGCATTTTCCTGTAAAGCACAAGGGCAAAAACCGTCAGAATCACCAATCCCGCCCACATAAAACTGACGCCTAAATCAGCTCCTACCACTGAACGCTGGTTCTGTGTTATATTTTTCCCCATCATAATAAAAATAAGCAGCGCCGCGGCAGGAATTGAGCTTACACCGAAGGCCGTCAGCAGATGCCCCCCCCTGAATCTGATTCCCAGACCGATGCCGATAATTATCAGCGTAACGCAGCCCAGCCCGAAAACCAGCCTTGAATGAACTTCCGCCTTTATTTCAAAAAGCGTAACGCGGATTTTTCTGTCAAGCTCTGTTACAAGCGCTGTAAGCTGCGATGAAGGTTTCAAAACATATTGATGTTTTCTTGCGGTATCTATAATATCTTCGCCGAGTTTTGCCGTCACGGAATCCGGCAGGACAATATCCTGTACCGTATATCTCGGTTTTATGTATTCAATGCCGCGGTCGAGCCAGACGGCATTTGGAAAAGTAATGATAAGTATCGTGCTCGGTCTGGTTTCCGTCTCCGCCGAAAGCTGGATATAAAGTTTCTGCCCCCGGTAACTCTTCACGAGTTCGCCGCTGCCTTTGTCGTATTCGAACAGCACCACATCCTCTGTAAGTTCTATCTGACTGCCCGTGGGAGTAAGATTACATTTTTTTGCGCTGAGTCTTATGAGCCTGTTATTGTTGTAAAGCTGATAGAAATTGTCCTTCCCTGCGCTTATTGTCTTGTTTATCTCGTCAGCCAGTATTTCAACGGTCAGTTGTTCATAAGCATTCCATGCACACACAGCGACCGGATAATAGGTAATCGGCGAAGCCTTGATGGCATTTAACTGCTCAATTTTCCGAAATTTTACGCTGTCTGCCATAAGCGATTCGAACTCGCCAAGCACCGAAATTGCCTTGAAAAAGACTCCGCCGCGCTCGTCGAACTGGAAGGCATTTCTGGCAAATACCTTTACTTCGTTCGACCTTTTGGCGTTGTCGAAGCTTACAGTCGCTGACTCGGCCGTGATAAGCTTTTTGTTTTTATCTTTCGTGGAGTCTATTATAACAACACCGAACAGACTGGCGGTTTTTGGGTCAACAGCCTCAGCATAAATCCTGAAGCCTCCTCCCGGCATATTGTAGTATCCCTGCCTGTATATATTCCTGAAGAGAATTTGCTTGGCATCTGCCTTAATGGCCGCCTCGGCACGGTGGACATAAATCGGCACAACGTGAAAGCTCAGGACAAGATTTGCGATAGAGACGATGATTGCCAGAATAAGACCCGGATATATGAGCATTGCGGGGCTTATTCCGCTTGCCTTGCAGGCGTCGAATTCGTTATCGGCTGCGAATCTGCCGTAAACAAATGAGGTTGCGAACAGAGCCGCTACCGGCAGAACAAACGACAGGGTAATGGGCATAAAGTAGCACAGCAGGTCTAACACCTGTTTCGGCCCGACTCCGTACTCCTGAATAGGCCTCAGCAAACTTCCCAGGCTTAGGATTACCGTCAAAGCCAGTGTCGCCAGCACAAAAACCTTTAGCAGGTCCCGAAAAATGTATCTGTGAATAATAAAAACCATATTTTTTCCTACTCCATTTTCGTCAAATTACCTCCTTTTGCAACAAAAATAGTAATATATTAGACCTGATTCATCCCGTTAGAGACAAAACATCAAGGATACCTGACGGCCGTCAAAGGCGACATGTCTCTAACGGGATTCATTTTAATTGACCTTGCAGGCCGGCAAGCGTAAACTTTTACCCCGTTAGAGATAGGCCACCTTTGGTGGCCGTCAAGCCTTAGGCTTTATCTCTAACGGGGTGAATCACTTATTATGATTAGAAAACTGATAATAAATGCCGATGATTTTGGACTTTGCAAAGGTGTCAACAAAGCCGTTATTGAGGCTCATACGACCGGCGTTCTTACCAGCGCTACCATTATGGCAAATATGCCTGCATCGGACGAGGCGATAGCACTGGCGAAAAAGACGCCAACCCTCGGCATCGGCGTCCACTTAAATGTCATAGAGGGAAAACCGCTATCTTCGGACAGCATCGTTGAACTGCTGCTCGACGGCAGCGGCGAATTCAAATACTCCGCCTATAAACTCGCGTTTAAATCCTTTCTGAACAAAAAAATCCTCAAGGCTATCGAAGTCGAGCTTGCCGAACAGATTAGCTCTATTATCAACAGAGGCATCAAACCCACTCATTTAGACTCGCACAAACACTTCCATTGCTTTCCTCCCGTATATAGAATAGTATGTTCTCTGGCTGCCGACTTCGGCATTGGTGCGATTCGCTGGCCGTGGGAGCCGGCTACAGTCTGTCTGAGCGACTGGCCCCCTGTTGAATTCAGCGATAAAACGCGTGCCTTTCTGGCAAGGCAGATGGCTCTTAGCTGTCAGAGACTTGACAGTCGGTTTATAAAAAACGATATTTTCTTTGGCATAGCCCATACCGGCAGGATAAATGATGCCTTCTGGTCTGAATTCAGCAAAACGCAGTTTATCGGCGTCGCTGAGGTAATGACACATCCGGGTTATCCGGAAGGTCTGCGTAAAACCCGGCTGGTCGGACAGCGCAAAGTTGAGCTTAAATGGCTCTGCGAGCCGGCGATAAAACAGTTTCTTGCCGAAGCAGATATTAAGCTCATACATTATGGCAATATTGATGGGAACGGAAAATGACCCCACACCAATTTACGTTGTGGGGGTTAGAACTAAAAAATATCCGAAAGGTTTTGGAAAATTTTTTAAATGTCAAATCAAAATAAAAATTGGTGTGGGGTTAAATATTCGGTCGTTGTGCCTTTGTATAACGAACAGACAGCCGTGGAAGAACTCTATCAGCGTCTTACAAAGGTAATGCAGCAGACCGGCGAAAGTTATGAGCTTGTTCTCGTTGAGGACGGCAGCAGTGATGATACATTTGAAAAGCTGAAAGCCATCGCCGAAGAGGATGAGCACGTTGTCGTTGTGCAGTTGCGGAGGAATTTCGGCCAGACTCCTGCCCTTGCCGCCGGTTTTGACAATACCCGCGGAGAAATCATTATAAGTATGGACGGCGACCTCCAGCATCTGCCGGAAGAGATACCTATGTTTTTGGAAAAAATCGACGAAGGCTACGATGTCGTCAGCGGCTGGCGGGAAAAGCGGGTTGACAATCTTATTATGCGAAAGATTCCCAGCCGGGCTGCCAACTGGCTTATCTCAAAGATAAGCGGCGTTGACATTCACGATTTCGGCACAACTTTCAAGGCTTACCGCAGGCAGATTATTGAGGATATCCGGCTTTACGGCGAGATGCACCGTTTTATACCGGCTCTTGTTTCGCTTACCGGCGGCAGGATAATCGAGATTCCTATAACGAATATTCCGCGCCCTTCCGGCAAAAGCAATTACGGCATCTCTCGCACCTTCAGGGTTGCTCTTGATTTGATTACGCTTCGTTTCTTCTTGGGTTATATAACCCGGCCGCTGCATTTCTTCGGCAAGGCCGCGTTTTACTGCATCCTGGCCGCCTGCCTGATTTTAGCTTATGTCCTTTTCGACAAGTTTTATTTTAGCGTCCCGATTTTTATCGCTCACGGCCCATTAAGCGCAGCCGGTATTCTCCTGATGCTGATAGGCCTGACTTTTATCTCGACCGGACTCATCGGTGAAATGATTAGCAGGGTTTATTTCGAGGCCACCGACCGGAAAATCTATGCGGTCAGGGACATTTACAAAAAGGTGCGGGATGAATAAGAAGAAAAATCCTTTTTTATTCTGGTTTTGGCTGACGGTAATAATCCTGTCTATTATCGGTTTAGTCAGGCATTTTCATATAAAGAATTTTCAGGTGATTGCTCCCGGCGTGCTTTACACGAGCGGTCAGCCCCAGGGATTGGATTATACCCGGCTTTTATATAAATATCATATCGCGACATTTGTAAATCTGCGATATCCCGATGAACATCGTGAACATAACTGGTATAACGAAGAAATCACCTGGATGAGGGACAAAAGCGTAAATTATATAGAGCTGCCTATGGAAAAAAACGTTTCTACAGATGACATACCAGATATGAACAATTACCAAAAATTTCTCGAAATAATGAATCAACGCACAAATCTTCCGGTACTTCTGCACGACAGCAACGGCAAAAAAAGAGTTCCATATCTTGCGGCTATTTGGATGTTAAAATCCGGCGGCTTTACTTATGAACAGACTGTCGAAAAAATCAAAAAAATAAACGACCGCCCACTTAATGAAGAAGAAACAAACTTTCTCAAATCGCTGAGTGCCGGCGTAAAATAAAAAACCCGCCCGTTAAACCAGCGGGTTGCTCATCTACTCATTTACCTAATGACTACTGACTATTTACTACTGGCTATTGTAACGGCCAGTCGTCGGTTCTGAATGACGAAGCAGGCAAATTCGCCGCGTTAAACAGATTCGGCTGCACCCAGTTGCTCCAGGCGAATCTTACAGAGATAGGCTTTTCGACCTGCTCGCTGGAAACGACAATCGTGTTGCCATCTATAACGGCTTTGGCCGGTACAAATTTTTTGTCTTCACCTGCAATTGTAAAATCTGTTAAATCGCCGCCCTTTGCGACCAGACCACCATCGGTATAATTAAAGAACAGGCGGATGGAATTGCCTTCCATTTTCATTTCTTTATATAACGGGCCGGAGAAAACCACATCCTTTCTGCCATAGTTTTTATTCAAAGCCCAGCGAGCAAGTCTGTCGCCGACATCGTGTTTGTCTTTCGGATGAATGTTGGTTTTATTGCCAATGTCCATCGTTACAGCCATACCGGTATTCGGCAGAGAAAGCGTAAGCATTTGCGCCTCACGCAGGGCCTGACTACACGAGGTGTCGCCATAGTCCCACGGAGCAATCTGAACGTAATAAAACGGAAAGCTGCCCTGCCCCCATCTGCTCCGCCAGTTCTCAATCATAACAGGAAACAGTTCTCTGTATTCGAGCGGGGCATAGACGTTTCCTTCGCCCTGATACCATATCACGCCTGCGATTCTGAATGGAATAACCGGTGCAACCATTGCGTTAAACAGAGCCGAGGGAAAATTCTGATTTATGGCTGTGAAACTCGGTACCTGCCAGTCGGTTTTCGGATTTGCGGCTTTATATTGCCACTGTCCTGCCAAAGTCTGCAAATCTTTGCCGGCCTGACAGATTTTCAAATCTTTTGCTTCGCTTACAAGCCCGCCGTCGCCGCCGGTGTCAATTACGCGGACGGCAATCAGGTTTGTGCTTTTGTTCAAAAATGCAGCCGGCACTTTGTATGTTCTGATTATATCGCAACCGATTGTAGTGCCGACATAATTGCCATTGAGCCAGACGCTGTCA
Source organism: Phycisphaerae bacterium (assembly GCA_026386845.1). GTDB lineage: Bacteria > Planctomycetota > Phycisphaerae > Sedimentisphaerales > UBA12454 > JAPLMW01. The sequence continues at coordinate 9,733 of JAPLMW010000056.1, read as the reverse complement.
ATGTCGTCGATTTTACCGAGATTAAGTTCCAATTCCTGCGGCTGGGCATCTGTCGGCAGAGTAAATTCCTTTCTAAACCAAACAATGCCGTGTACGCCTTTTAATACGCTGCTGCCCCACCAGGTCGGCTGATTTATCTGCAGCCAGTCGGCAGCATTCGCATCAGCGGCGAACCATTTATTTTTTATCCCATCGTCTTCGGCAGCGACTTTGGCAAGCCACTCATCCAATATATTCTTAAAGACAGTATTAGGATTTTCTTTTTTCTCTCTTATGCCGGTGAGAATCTCGGCGGGCTTTTCAAACCGCTGGAATCTCTTAAGCGAATTAAGGTCTGTCCAACTCTCGGCAGGCGTTCCGCCCCAGTGAGACGAAATAAGTCCGATTGGGACATTGAGATTTTCCTGAAGTCTTTTGCCGAAATAATATCCGACTGCGGAGAACCACTGGATATTGTCCGGCGTGGTCAGCCGCCATGGGCTCCATTCGCCTGTACATTCTTTTTCTTCATACGCGGAGTATTTGTCTTTTATGTCAAATATGCGTATAAGCGGGTTATTGGCTTCCGCAATATCTTTTTTGGTTCTGTCTGTGCCGAGCCAGCCGATGGAGGCTTCCATATTTGATTGCCCCGAACAGAACCAGACTTCGCCAATTAAAACATCGGAAAGAATAATTTCATTCTGCCCTTTTACCTTAATTATGTAAGGGCCGCCTGCCTGCGGAGTTTTGAGAATCGCTTTCCAGTCGCCCTTCTCATTGGCAGTTGTGGAAATTTCGTCCTTCTGCCAACTTGCGTTTATCGTGATTTTTTCGCCGGGCGATGCCCAGCCCCAGATTGGCGCATCGCTTTTCTGCTGAAACACAACGCCATTACAGAAAAGCGCCGCAAGTCTTACATCCGAATAAGCGGCCGGAACAAATACAAATGCCAGTACTAAAACCAAAAACTTTTTCATAATATAAAACTCCTATTCTGCTTTTCTAATTTCTATTTTTCCAGAGCTTCCAGCGCCTCAATTACTTCCGGCACATGCATATAAGCCGGCCCGCCGCCCATAACCACGGCCACGGCTGCCGCCTCAAGAATTTGTTCTTTGCTTGCTCCCGCTTCGAGGCACTTCTTGACGTGCGCCATAATGCACGGCGGACATTTAAGAGCAACGGCGATACCCAGAGCAACCAGTTCCTTTTCCCGCAGGCTGATAGCGCCATCGACCATAACCTTACTGAACAAAGTGCCGAATCCTGTTGTTACAGCCGGTATGTCCTTTTTCATTTTTTCCATCTTCCCGCCGATTTTTTCGTAAAATTCCTTCGCTTCTGACATTTTTTACCTCACATCACCAATAAAACCCCGCCGAAGGCGGCTCCACAATTTTGATTTTTTATTTTTGATTTTTTATTTTCGTTACCCCATTCTCGTTATAATATTGCGAACAAATCCGATAAGCGCTTTTTTCGGCACATTCGCCAGTTCCGGCTCCGGTTTTTCCGCCAGGAGTATATTTTCCAGTATCGCCTTTGCTTGGCGCTTATAGGGCACAATTTTGTCAGCGGTTTTTTGCGCCTCATCGAGCTGCCCGTCCGCCATTTGCCTCAGGTATTTTATTATTTGAACGGTCAATTCTTTATCGTCGTTTTTTCCGCCTTCGGCCGGTTCCGGCGGTATTTCTGTCTGGTGCAGCAGGACTCCGGTAAGGTTCTGTGTCTCCCGTATTATTTTTTCGTATTTCTTCTCTTCTTCTTCGTTAATCGGCGCAAGCTTGAGTTCTTCATCACTGTCGCTTTTCGGCGTAGGGATATAGCATTTATGGTTGCAGTATGGACATTTTCCCCATTTGCCGCCCGCATTATCCGGAGCTGTAATCTTTTTCTTGCAGCACTCACAGTGAAATGTAATTGACATTTTGCAGCCTCCTGTTTTTTTTATTGTTTATACTCTGCAGTAACTTCCGTGGTAATTCCGCCTCGAGGCGTAAATCTTGAAATAATTTTCATCCATCTCGGCTTTGCAGCGGCGACAAGGTCGTCGAGAATCTGGTTTGTTAATGCCTCGTAAAAAATTCCTTTATTTCGATAGCTCTGCATATAAAACTTAAGGCTCTTAAGCTCGATGCATTTCTTATCCGGGCAGTATTCAATTGTTATAGTCCCGAAATCCGGCTGGCCCGTCCTGGGACAGACGCTCGTAAATTCCGGACAGGATATTTTGATTGAATATTCCCGTCCGGGTTCCGGATTGTCAAAAAGCTCTATTTTCGCCTCGCTCATCTTCTTATCCTGTTTTGCATTTGTTAAAAAATCACAGTTTACTATAATAATATAAATTCCCGTTATTGGCAAGTGGAGTATAACTTAATTTATGGCAAAAAAGACTAAAAAAGCCGTGGTTTTGCTCAGCGGCGGGCTGGATTCAGCCACAACACTGGCTATCGCAGAGGCCGAGGGTTTCCGATGTTTTGCGTTGACTTTCAGTTACGGCCAGCGGCATAGCATCGAACTAAAGGCCGCAGGAAAAGTTGCAAAATCTATCGGAGCATTTCAGCATAAAATTATCAATATCGACCCTTCGGTATTCGCAAATTCCGCCCTGACCGACAAGTCAATCAGGGTCCCGCTGGATAGGAACCTCAAATCTTCAGAAATACCCATTACCTATGTCCCGGCAAGGAACACAGTATTTTTAAGTTATGCCCTTGCCTTTGCCGAGTCGATTGGCGCATTCGATATTTTTATCGGCGTCAACGCTGCCGATTACAGCGGCTATCCGGATTGCCGTTCCGAATATATCAAAGCCTTTGAAAAAATGGCCAACCTCGCAACAGCAGCCGTCATTCGGAAAAAAGGACACTATAAAATTCACACGCCGATAATAAAAATGACAAAAGCCCAAATAATAAAAACCGGAACACATCTCGGCATAGATTATTCTTTGACCCATAGCTGTTATAATCCCGACAAAATCGGCAAACCCTGCGGCCGATGTGATTCCTGCCGATTGCGACTTAAAGGTTTTGCACAGACAGGCCTGAAAGACCCTCTCAAATATGCAAAACGCTGAAATTAATATTTCCGAAATTTTTTATTCAATCCAGGGCGAAGGCCTTCTCGCAGGCCGGCCAAGCGTATTTATAAGACTGGCGGGCTGCCCTCTTAGATGCAAATATTGCGATACCCAATACGCACTCGATTCAACAGCTGGGACAAAAATGTCAATTGACGAAATAATGAAAAATGTTTTAAAATATTTATCCGCCGTAGCTTTAGCGAAGGCGGATTCGCCTGACTATGCCGTCATCACCGGCGGCGAACCGCTCATCTCTCCTCACATCGCCCCGCTTTGCGAAACGATAAAAAAACAGAATATTCATATTACTATTGAAACAGCAGGAATTAAATACGTTGCCAATCTCTCCTGCGACCTGATAAGCATCAGTCCGAAACTTTCAAACGCCCACAACAATGAACCCGACAAAACCGGCTATCTGAAAATCGACCAAATTGCGGAGCTTATTAAAAATTATGACTATCAGTTAAAGTTTGTAATGGAAAAGACAGAGGATATTACCGAAGTTCACCAGATTCTTAACGATTTGAAAGATTTTGACCGCTCGAAAATCCTGCTGATGCCCCAGGCCAAAAATATCTCCCAATATTTAAGGATAAGTCCCCTTATTGTCGAGTTATGCAAAGCCAACGGCTTCACTTTTAGTCCCCGTTTACAGCTTATTTGGGGCGAAAGCAAGCCGATATAGATTTTATTTAAAAAAGGCCCCCCCCGAAATTTCTTGATTTTTACCCTTCGGCACTGTAGCCTGTTTTCAGACACAAGGCAACTGATGCTCAGGTTAATCGAAAATTATATATAGGGATTTTTGTCATGTTTGACTCATCCAGATACAGATATAGATTTAGAATCGTTATTCCGGCTTATCCGGCTTTTAATATTTATTCGCATATAGCCAAAAAGACAACGGCGCTGGGTCCTGTTTGTGTGGCCAGTGCGGCGAACAAAATGGCAAAATGGGATGTTGAGGTTATAGATGAGAATAACCTTGGCAGACTCGGCCCTGTATCCGAATCCGGCGGAGCCGACCATGAATTCCTGCAGCAGCAGAGGCCTGCGGATGTAGTCGGCCTTTATGGCGGCCTGACCAGCACCATACCCCGACTATACCAGATAGCACAGTTCTACAAAAAGATGGGAATCATCATAATAGCAGGCGGTCAGCATTTCGTTGAAGATAACATATCAGAGGCTCTTTCTTCCGGCGTTGACTATGTTGTTATCGGCGAAGCTGAAGAAACAATTACCGAACTGTTAGAGGCAATAGAAAACGGCAGGGACGCAGATGAAGTAAAAGGTATTGCATATCTGAAGAACGGCAAAATTGTCTTCACCGCAAAAAGGGAGCAGTTAATGGACTTTGACAAGCTGCCTTTGCCGGATTTTTCTCTGGTTCGCTATGCGAACATTAAGATTTATCCTGTCGAAAGAATACGGGGCTGCGGTATGGATTGTGAGTTCTGCACAGTCAAGGGCAAACCAAGATATGCCGAGCCGGAAAGGCTGCTTGAGCACATCAGCCTCCTTGTCGAAACGAGAAACGCCGGCAAATTTTTCATTGTTGACGACCTTTTCGGCCAGCAGCGGGATGAAACGATTAGGTTCTGCAATCTGCTTACGGCTTACCAGAAACGGATAGGCCGAAGGCTGGACATAACGGTTCAGATACGTCTGGACAAGGCTCGTGATACCGAACTGCTTTCCGCGATGTGGCAGGCAGGTGTTCAAACAGTAGCCATTGGCTTTGAATCGCCTATAGATACAGAATTAAAAGCAATGAACAAGCATATGAGTTCTTCCGAGATGGTATCCCTGGCGAAGATATTTCATAGATTCGGATTTTTGGTACACGGTATGTTTATCTTTGGTTATCCGCTTAAGGACGGTGCCGGTCTCGATATACCTGTAGAGGAACGTGTCAGATGTTATAAGGACTTTATCATCAAAGCTAAAATCGATACAGTACAGGTAATGCTTCCCGTCCCCCTTCCCGGCACGGAATTGAGGCACAGACTGGCCCGGCAGAACCGGATTTACCAGCGCCAGCATATCGGCTGGGAATATTATGACGGCAATTTCCCTTTATTTGAACCTGACAAGCCCCTGACTTCCGAACAGGTTCATACCTGTGCTAAAAAGATTATGGGCAGGCTCTATCGGTTCAAATATATGTTTCTTATAGTGGTAAATATCTTTTCATTTCCTGCCCTGATTTTCTTTTTCCATAATATTCGCCTTGGCTGGCAAAAGTGGTATCGTCCATGGCGAAACAGCCTGATGCGTTTTGGCGGCTGGATTACTTTGAAAAAATGGAACATAGCGTTTAAGCGTAACAAGTTTCCGCAGAAATTGCAGATTGCCCGACAGCACCTGATACAAGCCGGATAACATTGAATCCGTTTTTTATCCGTAAAATAACCTTGTATTATGCCCGGTTTTACGGTAGTATGAAAATTTATATTTAATGCTCAGGTGGCGGAACTGGCAGACGCGCCAGCTTGAGGGGCTGGTGGGAGCAATCTCGTGGAGGTTCGATTCCTCTCCTGAGCATTATTTTTTATGCTCTTTTACCGCTTTAATATTCATCCATCCGGATACTTAATGATACTATCGCTTGTAAGGTCGTAAAAAATGGAAATCCGCTACTGGAACAAGGACATCGAAACCGCGGATATCAAATCAATCCGCAGTCTGCAGTTGCAGCGGCTCAAGGCAATAATTGCTTCGGCACTGCAAACCCCCTTTTACAAAAAAAAGCTTCCTTCTGTCGGCATAAATTCTCCTGACGATATTAAGTCTCTTGACGACCTTCGCAGAATACCTCTTACCTCGAAAGATGACCTTCGCCAGAATTATCCAAAAGGTTTTCTCGCTGTCGATACTTCTGAGGTTGTGCGGATTCACACATCCAGCGGCACAACAGGAGTACCTACGGTGATTTACCTGTCGGCCAAAGACCTCGACGCTGCCACCGACATTATGGCAAGAAGCATTTACGCCACCGGCACAACTAAAAATGACATCCTGCAGAATATGATGAGCTACGGCCTTTTCACCGGCGGCCTGTGTATGCACTACGGCGCCGAACGCGTCGGTATGATGGTAATTCCAGCCGCCGGAGGCAATACAAAAAGACAGGTTCAGTTGATGAAGGATTTCCGAACTACCGTTTTGCACATCACGCCGAGCTATCTGCTGCACGTTCGTTCAAAACTCGATGAGTATGGCGTAAACGTCGGTGACCTCGCTTTGAAAAAAGCCTTTGTCGGCGCCGAGCCTCATTCGGAAAATACGAGAAAAAAAATCGAGGGGCTTTTCAATATCGACGCTTATAATTCTTACGGCCTTAGTGAGATGAACGGCCCAGGCGTTGCGTTTGAGTGTGTCCATAAAAATGATTTACATATCTGGGAAGACGCTTATATCGCCGAAATTATTAATCCAAAAACAGGCGAAATCCTTCCTGACGGCAGCGAAGGCGAGCTTATTCTGACTAATCTCATTCGCCACGCTATGCCGCTTCTGCGATACCATACAAGAGACCTTGCCTTTCTGCATACCGACCCCTGCCCCTGCAAAAGAACGCATAGAAGGCTTTCACGCATCCTCGGCAGAACAGATGATATGCTGATAATCAACGGCGTTAATGTCTTCCCGTCTCAGATAGAAGAAGTGGTAATGAGAATTCCAGAGGTCGGCACGAATTATCAGATTTACGTCGAAAAAGAGGGTGCTCTCGACAGGCTGGTAGTCAAGGTCGAATTGTATTCCAAAATATTCCTCGGCGAAGCAAAGCAGATAGACAATTTAAAGACAAAGATAGCCGACGAGTTGCGTGCTTCAATAACGATAACGCCTGTAATCGAGCTTCACGAGCCGGGGATGCTGCCTGTCTTCGAAGGCAAGGCCGTCCGTGTTGTTGACAATCGTCCGAAACTGTAAAGGAGTGCGAAAATGGCAAAACAGCTTCACATATTTGTTGAAAACAGTCCCGGCCGACTCAAGGCCATAACTGAAAATCTTTCTAAGATTGACATAGACATTCGGGCTTTCGCCATTCAGGACCGCGGCGACTTCGGCCTGATGAAGCTCATAGTCAACGACCCTGAAAAGGCTCATTTATCGCTTGCCGATTTGGGCTGTGCCTGCGCGCTAAAGGATGTTCTGGCAATTTCTGTCCCCGACAGCCCCGGCAATCTGCACAGGCTCCTGACCGCGCTTGCCGCAAATAAGATAAACATTATTGATGCCCACGGTTTCGTTCTTCAGCCGAACAAATTAGGCGTTTGCATCCTTGAAATTGAAAACCTGGCGCAGACAAACGCCGAAAAAATAGTTAAGGATGCCGGTTTTGAAATCCTCGATGATGCGCAGCTATATAGTCTTTAGCCTTTCGCTCTCGACAGATATGACCCGTCTTCCGTGCTGATTCTTAAAACTTCCCCGACTTCTATAAACGGCGGCACTCGCGTCTTGAGTCCTGTTTCCATCGTAGCGTCTTTCATCTGGTTCGTCGCTGTAGCTCCCCTTGGCTGCGGCGTGGTCTCCGTAACGGCCAGTTCCACAACCTTCGGCAAATCTATTGACACTATCTTTTCGCCGTGTAAAAGCGCCGTAACTTTCGTATCAGGCTTGAGGTATTTATCCGCCTCGCCAATCATTTCTTTTGCCAGCGTAACCTGGTCGAAGCTTTCTGTATCCATCAGGACAAGTCCCGTCCTGTCGGAGTAAAGATACTGCATCTCGCGTTTATCGAGATATGCCACTTCTATTTCTTCCGTGGAGCGCAGCCTCTTTTCGAACATTACACCATCTTGTATGCAGCGCATCCTGGCCTGCACAAACGCCCTTAAATTCCCCGGCGTAACATGCGCCGCATGAAAGCAGATACATAATTTACCGTCAACTACAACGCCCATTCCGGGACGCATTTCACTTGCCTTCACCGTTTTACCTCAAAATAATTTCATAAACCCATTTTTATATAACTCATTAGTATATCGTTTTGTGCCCATCAGGTCAAGCGCAGAATCCCCCATAAAAGTTTACAGTGAACAGTATTCTGTAAACTGTGAACCGTCAACTAAAAGTCCTTACTTCCTTACCCGTCCTGAGCAGAGTCGAAGGATTTCCCTACTTCCTTACTTCTTTTATTCTATCTCAAGAACTACCCTGAACCCGATAATCGACTCATTAGTTTTTGGCCAGCGATGGTTCCTGTCTGCCGACCGGCACTTATAAGCATTTTCATACCACGCGCCGCCTCTCATTACTTTCGACTTGCCTTCCTGCGGGCCTTTGGGGTCAGTCAACGGCGTTACCTTGTAATAATCCTCGTCGTAAATATCGCTGCACCATTCCCAGACATTGCCGTGCATATCATACAAGCCGAACGCGTTTGGCGGATAAGACCCGACTTCAGTTGTTCTTTTAAGATATTTGCCGATGATACCGTCCGCATAAGGCTCCGTTGCGTCATAATTTGCTACATCTGAATCAATCGTAGTTCCTGTATTAAATGCAGTCTTCGTCCCAGCCCTGCACGCGTATTCCCATTCCGCTTCTGTCGGCAGCCTGAACTTCATACCCATCTTATCTGATAGTTTTTTCAGGAATCTTGCTGCTTCATACCAGTTGACATTATCAACCGGCAGTTTATCTCCGCCGAACTTGCTGGGGTTTTCGCTCATAATGACTCTGTATTGAAGCTGCGTTACCTCGAACTTGCCGATGTAGAATGCCTTTGTCAGTTTGATATGGTGCTGGGCCTCATCGTCATCTCTTTTTGGCTCATCCATCGACGAACCCATATCGAACTCCCCTGCCGGGATAAATACGACTGCCATATTTACTTCATTGCCAAGCTCGATTGTTTTTTCCAACGGCAGTTTTGCCTTTTCCGCCGCCTGTTTCTGCATTACTGTTGCATTCGGCTCCTGTGCTGCTTTGGCTTCTTTTTCTTTAGCCGTTACAAAAGCCGCCGAAATCAGCAGAATTGTCCATATTGCGATAACCTTTTTCAACCCGTTAGAGACTGGCGGTAAAAATCGGAATTGACCACCGTCTCTGATGGGAAGGCTTCTGTTAGTTAGAAGCATTGTTATTTCATCGGTTTTCTTAAATTCATTCATTTCGTCTCTAACGGGTTTCATATTTTGTCTCCCTTCAAACATTAATCCCTTTATTGCAAACAATTTATAGGAATTATAATCCTTTTATTTGCATATACAATCTCAAAATTTCGTGGTTAGCCCCCACTTTCAGTGGGGGTCAGGGTTAATTTTTTTTACTAGCGACTAACAACCAGCGACTAGCGACTAACGACTAACGAAGTTCAACACCGCAAATTCTCCGTGATAAATTTTCGCAGCCTCGTCATACGCCCTTGCGGCGTCTTCCTCATTATCGAAAGACCCTAAATATTTTACTGTTCCATTATATCCTATTTGAGCCAGCCATTTCTTGGTTTTTGGCACAAGAGTTACCCCTTTATATTTGGAAGTCTTTGTTTCCGTTCTTCGTCTGCGATTACAGTTATTTTGAGAACACGTTGCAAGGCGCAGGTTTTGTTTGGTATTATTCAGGCCGTTCCCGTCTTTATGGTCAACGATTTTGCCTTTGGGGGCGTTCATAATCTGCCTGTGCATATATATGATTTTTCTG
>JAPLMW010000068.1 GCA_026386845.1 Phycisphaerae bacterium | reverse complement strand
GTATTTGCAATCGGTTTTGCGCCCAGGCCCGTGCCCATCGGGTCGCGAATGACTCCGCCGATGCCCGTTGCCGCTCCGCCGTAAGGGTCAAGGGCGGAAGGGTGATTGTGAGTTTCAACTTTGAAGCAGACGGCATCGGTTTCATCGAATTCTATTACACCCGCGTTGTCTTTAAAGACGCTTATGCACCATGGCTTGTTAAGCTGCTGCGTGGCTTTAAAGACAGTTTCTTTTATGAGGTTGTCGAAGTGAATTTTTTGGCCGTCGAAATCAAAATCAATACTGCTTCTGAAAGTTTTGTGAACGCAATGTTCGCTCCAGGTCTGCGCAAGCGACTCGAGTTCAATGTCAGTCGGTTCTCTGTTCAAATTTTTGTAATAATTCTGAATAGTTTTCATCTCGACGATGTTGAGGAACAAATCCATTTTTTTACTCAGCTCAAGAAGCTGCTGTTCGTTCAGGGTTGTTATGTCTATTGTTTTAAGCTTAAGTTTGTATGGAGCAATATGCGGACTTGGCGGCTCAGCCTCTGTGCCGATAACAACGACTTCGATACAATCGTTTGAAAGCCTGCGAACGATTTTTTTGAGCTGCTTTTCGGAAATCTCGCCGAACAGAATATATTTTCTTGCGGTTCTGACGGTCTGGCAGTTTTTGCCCATATCGCCGATGGCTGTCATAACCGATTCGGCAACAGGGTCTGTAACGCCGCTTTTAAGGTGAATTTCTATAATGGTGGCTTTTGCAAGCCCTGCGGGGGCCGTGCTTTTGCCGATATGAAAATTTTCGCAGACGGGGTCCGCAATCAATTCAGCGGCGATTCGCCTTGCAAAATCATCATCGAAATCGCCTTCGATTAAAAAGACCCTTGCCGACTGGATTTCCTGGATAGTATCAATGCCGAGCTCTTTTATATCCGCCAGAACTTCTCTTCCCTGAACGTCGTCGCTGCCGGGCCGGTTGAAAACTTCAAAACGCCACTGTTTCACTGTATCTCCCTGGCTGACACCTTGTATTCAATAAGTCTCGCTCGTTTTTCACGAGCCGTTTGAAGCAGTTTTTCAATCTGGTTCCTGTTTTTATGGCTTACCGCCTTTTTGAGTTTGAGCAGTTCTTTGATAATACCGTCGATGCCTTTACAGATGTTGGGGGAATTTGTGTAGAAAATGTCCGCCCAGATATTGGCAGGGCCTGAAGCGATTCTGGATGTATCGACGAACCCTTTGCCGCAGAATTTTAGCTGTTTCGGGTCGGAGGCGTTTAATAATGCTGCCGCCAGAGCGTGCGGCAAATGACTTACATTGCCGAGGATTTTATCGTGCTGCTGCGGCGTCATTGTGCTGACCCGGCAGCCAAGCAGCGACCAGAATTTTTTCAGCATCGCCGCGGCAGATAAATTTGTCGAAGAATCTTTTGTTATAATACAGCCGGCTCCGTCAAACAAATCATCCCTTCCAAATTCCACACCTCTTTGTTCAGAGCCTGCGACGGGATGAGAGCCAACATAATATGTGTGTTTTGGGAGAAATTTTTTCGCCCATTTATGAGGTAAAACTTTGGTTGACCCGACATCGGTAACTATGCAGCCTTTTTTCAGGGCAGGAGCAATCGTTCTAAAGGTATCTTCAAAGATGCATATCGGTGTTGCGAGAATGACTATATCGGCCTCGGCAACGCTTTCGCGGATGTCGTCAAAAATCATATCTGCGACACCGAGCCGCCTTGCTCGCCGTCTTGTAGCCGCTCGATGGCTGAAACCAGCCGTTTTTACCCCTGCGCCGCTGCGGTTTATTCCAAGAGTAATAGAAGAGCCTAAAAGTCCAAGACCTATCACCGTAATTTGTCGTAACTTCTTCAACATAAAAGCCTTATGTAAATATTGTCGTTTTTGTCAGGTTTGTAAAAAGTATCGACAAATGCCCCCAATGTCAATTTTTTTTTATAGGAAGGATAAGAACATCATATCCCTTTGATAAAAGTTAGATGTATCGTCTAAATTTGAACTAAAAGAATACGTTTTTCGCGGTATTTGAAAATCGCCGTTAGTCGGATGGTTTTTGCGAAGGCTGATTGGTTTCTTACTCAATCGGATTTATCAGTCTGCCGATGAATAATATGCTTCCTGAACGATTATCCTTAATTAAAAATATAAACGGATGGTCGGTTCGGAAAAAAACAAAATCTCTCCTGCTGAAAAATCTGATTTTCCTGGATCAATAATAAACAAGGTCTGATTATTAAATACATAGTTTACTTGCCTATACGTTGTATATTTTGAGAATCAATTTGATTTAAAACCTCCAGTGCTTTATTCTTGTTGGGAGTATATATTCTCAAAAAACGTTCCTTTGGGTAATCAGGCATATCAGGTTTTGGCTCAAGCAGGGATATTAACGATTGGCAGCCATTTTTAGCCTTGTCGATTTGTTCATCAATAATGTCCTGCGGGCCATTTACGGCTTTAATCGTTTTTGCAGCCAACAAGTGACATTGAATAACAGGCATATTGTCCAGTTCGTATTTCTGGAATATATCGTTGCAGGCACTTACGAATTCCTGATATTCAACTGAATTAAAATCATTTACTTTTCCGGCTAATAGCTCCGTCTTGAGATATTTTACCGACAGCGTTTCCTTATGATTTGGATTTGAAGTCAACCATAAATCTGCGTATTTAACAGCGTTTACGATATCATCCGATTTGTAACACAACTTGAACATATTTAATATTGCCCAGTCTCTGCACTCTTTCGGTATGTTCGGATCGTATATCGTCTCAAGACAGGCATCTTTGCTGTATTTACTCATTTGAGCGGTTTTGGATTGCTCAGGGGTCAGCCTGAACCACCGCACTCTTGCTTCAAGATTCAAAATCTCTATAGATGAAAATTGTGCATTCCTGTTTATAGTGGGCTTCAGACTATATTTATCAAAATACTTTTCCATAAATGGCGTAATATCACTCAAAGAACCATACATTAGTAAAGTATCTTCGAAACCGATCTCGTCTATTAGGTCGGAATAAACCATAGCATCAATCAAGTTTTTGAATAAGGGTGTCTGTTTCCCACTGGCTTGTTCTGCGGCAGCTTGTGAATACAATGATTTGACCAATGCTATGCCGTTTTTGTCCTGACTAATAACAAGACCTGTCGCCGCTCTGCCCTGAATAAAAGTAATTATCTCTTCTTTACTGCCAATCTTGGAGTCAGGATAAGGGAAATTTTCTGTGTATAATTTTTCTACATTGTTCTCGTCCAGCATTTCTTTTAAGAAACTAACCGCTTCATGTCCTCCGACTATACCGAGGCATTCCAGCATATATGCCTTTTGTGAAATTATACAGGTTTCGAGATATTCTCGGCTGTTATTTTTCAATAAATTTTTATTTTCCAGTATATCCGAGTCGTTTCCTTTAAAATAAGTGATAATTGTTTCAACTGCCCTTTTATCGCCCTTTTCACTCAAATATGCCATTGTCTGAATACACTTGAGCAGTCCCAAATTTGGTCTGGATTCTTTCATAATAGCGTATATGTCGTCAAGGTCGGTACTACTGACGTTTTTTTTGACATCTGCGACGGAGGCAAATCCGCCGCCTCTTTTGAGAGAATTAATAAATATTTTTTTGTTCTGTTCTTCTGCGAACATTATGCTGCTTATGGTTAATGCCGCAATAATCGATAGTCTTAAAATATTTTGTTTTTTCATTTTAATTATCCTCACAAAATGTTTTTATTGTTTATTGATGATACGGACAAAACTTATTTCTTTCAATCAGATTTACTTTAACACGGGCTTTATAATTCTGGCATAGGTCTGAAGGTGTCATATAGAAATATTCATTACCTTGATGGTCACATCCAACCGTATGCCCAATTTCATGAACTAATGTGCTCTGATCCGGCGAGTCGCCCACTCGGATAGAGAAATTTTTGAATAAAAATATAACCCCGCCATCATCAGCTCCGGGACAATCATACAATGAACTGTCAAACAACACAACAGCCCCTCGTGCCCGTTCCGTTGGCGTTAAGCATTCCTCAACAGCAAGAAAATCTGAATAGCTGCTTAAATATCCGTTGTAAGGCGGTATATTCCAGGAGTTTGTAATACTATAAATGGAAAGAGTGACATAAAAGGCATAATCATCATTCCCGTCTATTTTTCTCAGTTTGTAAGACGCCGTAGAAAACAAATTTGCCATTGATCCAGAGGAACTGCTGCAAGAAGAATGCACTTTGACGCAGTAACTATGCTCAAAAACAAAGGGTGGCTCTACTGGGTCATAAACCAAAGGATCTGAACAGACAGTTGCCTCACCATCAACAAACCCATCACTATCATTATCAGTTCCAACCGGGTAAACACTCATAGAAACCACACCACTATATCCGTCAACGTAACCATCGCCGTCGGTGTCAACATTATTTGGTTTTGTCCTGGCCAGATATTCCTGCAGATTCGTTAAACCATCGCCATCATAATCATCGTCAGCATCATTGGTCATCGGATTCAGACCATACGCAGCTTCCCATTCATCCGCCATACCATCTTCATCAGCATCGGTTAGTATATGTAGCCAGCAGTAGGCAAAGTTAGCCAAGTCATTAATATCTACAAGATAGCTGCCATCAAAATCGCCATCCAAATCCATTCCAAATCGCTGCCAGTTAGCTGCAAAAACAGCAAAGTCTCGGAAATTAATTATTCTATCCAAATTGAAATCAGCAAGGAAACAAAAATCTTCTGTAAAGTCCATTGCCATAGGAGGCTCTTCGCCGGAATTATCTTCATTTGTAATTGTATCCTGTGAAGATTCTTGTTGTTCATTAAAATCATTCGGCTCTTGCTCGCCGAATATAAGCGTTTTGTCAGAAAAACTCACTGGTTCACAATTCGCATCCGCTGCAAATCCATCGAGAATTGAAACGATAACCTGTCCGCTGTTATATCTAAACTTAAAATACCCCACAATGCCGTTTGCTTCTCCCATCCACGATACGCCACCAAAATATACCTCGTTATTGACATCATCAATATATGGGTCGATAGGCCAGTCAATATCCCAGCCATACTGATTACAATCAGCCGGACTCATTGCGGAAATGATATTCGCATCACCGTTTACTTTGACTATTGTCTCCATACAGAATAAGGGAATATCCGTTTGTATTTGTACGGTGATTTCCTGATTTGGCTCCGGTATAAATCCCTGCCCGGCAAGTTCAACTACATCAGCAGATACGGTACCAATAAACAGAACCGCCAAAAGAATTGAAATTCCTGCGTTCTTTCTCGCTGTTTCTCTCCTTATTAAATTGTTAATTTTTCTCCGCTGTGAGTGTGTCCGTATCAATTATTAAATTGCCAAACTGTTTTAAAAACAAGACAGTTCTTCGTGTTCTTGTCCATTATTTCTCTCTGCACCCTTTAAATTGACGGTAGTTACCAGGACTCAAGTGAATTATTCACCGGTACAAATGATATTGACTTTTCAGGTTATCTCATTTATTAGACTGGCTCGATGAATTTATATAACCCATAATGAACTTGGCCTAAGGGGGTTACGATTGTTGCCCTTTTTATCCCCAATTTTTTTCTTTCTTTAAAGGCTCAAAAATGGTATTGTATTCCCCTACTAAAACGTTTCAATCCGCAAATTAACGACAAATACCAGCGACTAATTTTAATGGCGAATACGAAAACAAAAAATAACGGCGATTATCTGGCCTTTGAAGCAACGATAGCCGATATCGATCGTCAGACATCTGAGCTTACGAAATTGAGTTCGGTCAAGGGCATAGACTATTCGGCTGAAATCCGAAAGCTGCAGCACGAACAGGTTATGGAGTTTAAGCGGATATACTCAAACCTCACCGCCTGGCAGACGGTTCAGGTGGCAAGACACCCAAAAAGACCCCTGCTGGGCGATTATCTGAATCTGATGGTAAAGGATTTTCGCCAGCTCCACGGCGACAGATGTTTCGGCGATGACCACGCGATGGTTTGCGGCACAGGCCATATCGGCAGGGAAAAAGTTCTGGTTATCGGGCAAAACAAAGGCCGCGATACGAAAGAAAAAATAAAATGCAATTTCGGCTGCGCTAATCCTGAGGGTTATCGAAAAGCCCTTGCCAAAATGAAATTTGCCGAAAAATTCAATATCCCGGTGGTAACTTTCATTGATACGCCCGGCGCTTATCCGGGTATCGGCGCCGAAGAACGTGGTCAGGCGCAGGCGATAGCGGTAAACCTGATGGAGATGTCGCGATTGCGTGTGCCGGTTGTATGTATAGTCATCGGCGAAGGCGGCTCAGGCGGTGCGTTGGGAATAGGTGTCGGCGACAGGCTTGCGATACTTGAGTATGCTTATTATTCGGTTATTTCGCCGGAAGGCTGTGCCGCGATTCTCTGGCGCGACGGCTCAAAGGCGCAGGAAGCCGCAGAGGCGCTGAAACTTACAAGCAAAGAGCTTCACAGATTGGGCATCGCCGATGCGATAATTGCAGAGCCCCTCGGAGGAGCGCACAGAAATATTCACGATACCGTTTATAATGTTGAGCAATATATCGTCAGGACGCTGCGCGAGCTGAAAAGAGTCTCCAT
>JAPLMW010000093.1 GCA_026386845.1 Phycisphaerae bacterium | reverse complement strand
TCTTTTTCGTTTCCATCTTATGACCTTTCAATAATAACTGTTTTTTAACCACTGATTTCACGGATTACTCTGATTTATCTTAACTTTTTTAACCGCTGACCCGCCGCCGCCAAAGGCTATGGCGGACAAGTTTCGCGGATTACACCGATTTAAAATTGTTTCCTTACTTCTTTACCTGTCCTGAGCTTGTCGAAGGACTTCCTTACTTCCTGTTTAAATTACATCAGCGATGTAATAATTTTTATCATCGGCAGAAAGATGCTCAGAACGATGACGCCTACGATGCTGCCAAGAGTAATAATCATTATCGGTTCGAGCAGACTCATCAGTGAGCCGACAAGCACATCCACATCTTCATCGTAATTGTTCGCGATTTTTGTAAGCATCTTGTCCATATCGCCTGTTTCTTCGCCGACATCAATCATATTCACCACCAGACTATCGGCGGTCTTGGATTGTTTGAGCGGATTTGCGAACGTATCGCCCTGCCGGATAGCGTTATATACCTTGCGAAGCATATTCGAATAAACCTCGTTGCCCGCGGTATCGGCGGTTATGTTTATCGCCTCGAGTATCGGCACGCCTGCGCCGATAAGAGTCCCGAGCGTCCTTGTCCATCGCCCGACAGAAACCTTGTAAACAAGCTGGCCGATAACCGGAAGCCTGAGATTAATCATATCAAGTATCAACCTGCCGAGAGTAAACTTTTTTATAAGCCTCATCGTAAAAACTATTCCGAACGGTATCGCAATCATTACTGCCCAGCCCCATTTGAACGCGATCCAGTCGCTTATTGCCATAAGAATTTTAGTAAGTGCGGGCAGTTCGCCGCCGGTCATCTCCTTGAGAACTTCGCTGAATTTCGGAATTACTCCTATCATCAATCCCATAACTATACCAAACGCGGCGGTCATAACCACAACCGGATAAACCATCGCGCCCTTGACCTTGGCCTTGAGCCGCTCGGACTTTTCCATAAAGTCCGCAAGCCTTGCGAGAATAACATCAAGCACGCCGCCGACCTCGCCTGCCGCAACCATATTGACAAACAGCCGGTTAAACGCCCGCGGAAATTTACCGAGCGCCTCCGACAATGTCGCTCCGCCTTCTATATCATCAGCTACAGCGCCGATAACGCGTCTAAACGTGCCCGCCTTCTGCTGTTCTTCCAGAATCCTGAGTGAACGAAGTATCGGCAGACCCGCGTCCTGAAGCGTCGAAAGCTGCCGGGCAAACTGCGTAAGCTGTTTTATTTTTACCTTGCCGCCTGTTCCGCGACGCGTTTTTGGTCTCGCCGCCGCAGTCTTCTTTTCACGGGCCCCGCCCTTCGGCTTGGGCGGCTTGGTGGGAAAATAACCCATATTCCGTATCTTGCTCAGGGCTTCATCGCCGCTGAGAGCCTCTATCTGGCCTTTTACCTCCTGGCCTTTTGAGTCCAATGCTTCATATTGAAAAACCGGCATATATCACCTTTTTTAATTTTGAATTATTTATACTTCTTCCATAATCGTTTCTTTGACTACTTCCTCAATAGTTGTCTGGCCGTTATATATCGCAGTCAGACCTTTTTCACGAAGCATCCTCATCCCCTCCTTTTTGGCGGCATTGCGCAAAACGTTTGTAGAACTGTGATTCATTACCAGCTCACGTATCTCATCGTTAAATACCATTATTTCAAATATCCCTATTCTGCCTCTGTAGCCGGTGCTGTTGCACTGGTCGCAGCCGCGGCCGTAATAAAATGTCTTGCCGCGCACCATATCAGGCGTTAAATCAAGCTCCAAAAGCTGCTCTTCTGTCGGCTCATAAGACTCCTTGCAGTTTTTGCAAATTTTGCGAACAAGCCTCTGGGCGACAATACCTTCAAGAGTTGCCGTAATCAAAAACGGCTCAAGTCCAAGGTCTAAAAGTCTTGCTATCGCACTGGGAGCGTCATTGGTGTGAAGCGTCGTAAAAACAAGGTGCCCTGTCAGGGACGACTGTGCTGAAATCTGTGCCGTCTCAAGGTCACGAATTTCTCCGACCATTATGATATCAGGGTCCTGACGCAATATAGACCGCAGACACCTTGCAAATGTCAGGCCTATGTCAGGCTTCATCTGCACCTGAATAATACCGTCAATATCGTATTCGACAGGGTCTTCCGTTGTAATCAGCTTGCTGTCGATAGTATTAAGTTCCTTAAGCGCAGAGTAAAGCGTCGTCGTTTTGCCGCTGCCGGTCGGTCCTGTTACAATCACAATGCCGTTGGGTTTCTGTATCAGCTGCCGGACTATATTCATATCCTCTGCATCCATACCGAGATTTTCGAGCTTCAAATCGAGCTGCGCCCTGTCGAGAACACGAAGCACTACGCTTTCGCCGAACATCGTCGGCAAAATACTTACACGAAGGTCAACCGGATTGCCCTGAACCGTCAGCGGAATTCTGCCGTCCTGCGGCAGCCGCCTTTCCGCTATGTCAAGATTTGCCATAACTTTTATTCGTGAACTGAGGGCTACGGCAATATGCTTGGGCGGAGGAACCATCTCGTAAAGCACACCGTCAATACGATACCGCATCTTGAACTCGGCTTCAAACGGTTCAAAGTGTATGTCCGAAGCCTTGTCTTTGATGGCTTGCAGCAAAACAAGGTTCAGCAGTTTTTTGACTGGATTCGACTCCGCAAGCTCTTTAAGTTCGCTGAGGTCTATACTCTGGTCTCTGCCCTGGAATTCCGCCAGAAAATCATCCTGTTCCAGCTTGCCGATAAGGTCATTTATACTCTCCTCCTCCTTGGAATAGTATTTCTTGAGAACATCATTAAGGTCAGTGGGGGAAGTAACCTTTGCCTTGACTTTGAATCCCATTAGCGTACTTAAATCGTCGGTTGCCTTGAAGTTGTCCGGACTATCAATCGCTACATCCATACTATTTTGGGATTTGTCATATAGTATAGGCACAACGCGGTAAGCATTAGCCATTTGAGCGGGAATTAGTTCAATAACCTCATGAGACAGTTCTAAGCCGGCAAGGTCCACATACTCCATACCCCGCTGAGCCGCCAAGGCCTTGCGAAGCTGCTTCTCATCTATCAGACCAAGCTCGCGTATCACATCGCCAAGCTGTTTGCCCCCACCTTGTTTCTTTTGGACAACAAGGCATTCTTGAACTTTCTCCCTTGTCAAAATTCCCATCTTGACAAGGATTCTGCCCAATGTCCGACCCCTCAACTGATCTATCGGAATGTCTTTGGCCATAACAGACCTCCGAAACCTAAAATAAATAAACTAAACTTATTTCTTAATCCATTACCAATATACGTCCATAACATCATTACAGCAAGAAAATTATGTAAATGACACTTGGTTTATGCAAAATAAAATACATTATAAGTATATTATTATAGTGTTTATACCATACTTAAATTCGGCAAAATAAATAAACTGGTATATCACTTTATAACATAAACCCCATAATTTCATAAGTTTCAGGCAGACAAAAATATCCCATAAAAATTATAGTATTATTTTGTCTGCTTACTATATAACAGGCTTGACTTTCAAATAAAATTTATTCTGACGCCCCGAGAACCGGTCCTATATCATCAAGTTCCTTGCGAATATCTTGGGTTCTGAACCCTTGTTTCTTCTCCGCCTTTTCAAGCAGCATATTGGGCTGTCTGGCCTTTTCAAGCATCTCTTCAAGAGATATTTTATCCTGGTCGTAAAGCTCCCACAAATGGTCATCCAGCAATTGCATACCGAGCTTTTTGCCTGTCTGAATACTCGACTCAATCCTGTAGGTCTTATTTTCACGGATAAGGTTGGCAATCGCAGGCGTTACAACCATAAATTCGTAAGCAGCCACTCTGCCTTTGCCGCTCTTTAACGGACACAGCGACTGGCTGAGAACCGCAAGAAGATTGGTGCTCATTTGAACTCGTATCTGCTCCTGCTGGGCAACCGGAAAGGCATCAATTATTCGGGTAATGGTACCCTGACAGCCTGTAGTATGAACCGTGCTGAACACAAGGTGTCCTGTTTCCGCCGCTCGAATGGCATTTTCCATAGTTTCAAGGTCGCGCAACTCGCCGACAAGGACTACGTCTGGGTCCTGCCGCAGAACCCTTTTCAGTGCCTCAGCGAAAGTCGGCACGTCAACCCCGACCTCCCGCTGGTTTATAATTGATTTTTTATGCATATGATAATACTCAATCGGCTCTTCAACGGTAACTATGTGTCGGTCGAGCGTCTCATTTATATAGTTAATCATACTCGCAAGCGTTGTGGTCTTTCCGCAGCCGGTCGGACCCGTTACAAGGAAAAGTCCTCTCGGCCGGCGACAAAGAGCCGCACAAATCTTCGGCAGACCAATCTCATCAAAAGTCAGCAGCTTATATGGTATAAGCCTTAAAACAATTGTAACATTGCCTTTCTGTTTGAAAACAGCCGTTCTGAACCGAGCCTTGTCTCCAAAAGCAAAGCCAAAATCCGTCCCACCTTTTTCCTGCAGCTCCTGCTGTTTTTTCTCCGGCGTGATACTTTTCATAAGCGAGGCTGTATCATCCGGCTCAAGCACTTTGGTCTCAAGAGGCCTTAACCTGCCGTTAAGTCTCAAGGTCGGCGACTTGCCGACCGTAAGGTGAAGGTCAGAGGCACCCATATTTATACATGCTTCAAGAAGCCTGTCTATATGTACTGTAGCCATATTCAAATCCTGTTAAAAATTATATTATTCCAATACAAGACCTTCCGTCTGGGCATGCTTAGCAATTTCCTCAGGCGTAGTTATACCTTTGAATATCTTGGCCTTGCCATCTTCAAGCAGACCTTTCATACCACCGGCTTTGGCAGCCCTGCGAAGTTCTGACGCCGAAGACCTGGCAAACGCAAGTTCCCTTAATTCACTATTCATTTCAAGTATTTCAAAAATACCCTGCCGGCCTTTGTAACCGGTGCCGCGGCATCTGCTGCAGCCGGCACCTTTATATATGGGATATTTTTTTATCTCATCAGGCCCGATATTCAATAACCTCAGAAAGTGCGGGTCGGGATGCTCATCAACAACTTTGCAGTTTGCACATATTCTGCGTATAAGTCTCTGCGCCATAATGGCCTGAATCGAACTGGCAACCAAAAACGGTTTTACGCCCATATCTATCAAACGCGTAATCGCGCTGGGAGCGTCATTTGTGTGTAGAGTGCTGAACACCAAATGGCCTGTCAATGCAGCCTGTATTGCAATATCAGCAACCTCAGAGTCACGAATTTCACCGACAAGAATCACATTCGGCGCCTGACGAAGCATTGACCGCAGTATTCTTGCAAATGTCAGCCCTATGTCCTCCTTGACCTGACACTGATTTATTCCAGCAACGTTGTATTCAACAGGGTCTTCCGCGGTAATAATCTTTTTATCCGGACGGTTAAGCTCTTTAAGGGCCGAATAAAGCGTCGTGCTTTTACCGCTTCCTGTCGGACCTGTTACCAGAAATATGCCGTTGGGTCTTTTGATTATTTTCAAAAATGTTTGATTATCCTCATCGCCAAGACCGAGCGCCTGAATACCTATATTGATTGACTCAGGCTCCAAAATACGAAGAACTATGCTTTCGCCGTGATAACCGGGAAGAGCGGAAACACGGAAGTCTATTTTGCTGCCGTCAATTTCCCGCTGTATTCTGCCGTCCTGCGGAAGACGCCGTTCCGCTATATCCATTCCCGAAAGAATTTTCAGACGAGCCGTTACTGAGGCCTGCATATTTTTGGGTATATTGTCGCGTTCGGAGCAAACACCGTCAACACGATAGCGGACTCTCACACGGTCGGTCATCGGCTCAATATGAATATCGCTTGCCTTCAAATGAACCGCTTCATCAATAATCAGATTCACCAGCCGAATAATCGGGCCTTCGTCATCCCCGCCGGCAGCTTCGGCCTTGCGAATCTCCTCTTCAATCGTATGACCTTCCTCGGTAAGCTCTGCTGCTGTCGCGTCTATACTGCTTCTTACCTCGTCGAGATTGCGGTCGATAAAAGCACGAATCTTTGTCGGACTTGCGACACAACAGTCAATTTCGCTGTTAAGCCGAAACCGCAGCGTGTCCAGCATATCCAAATCCAGGGGGTCGCTTATTATAAGCTTTAATCTGCCGTTTTCCTTGCTCAACGGCACAACGCCATATTTCTGAACAATCTCCTCGGGTATGAGATTTAACGTGCTTTTCGGAATCGAATGTTTATCGAGGTCTATATACTCAAAACCAAATTGCTCAGCGACGGCCTTGCTGATATCTTCCTCAGAGACAGACTTGCCGCGCTCTACCAGCGTCTCGCCAAGCCTTTTGTTATTCTTCTGCGATTCTTTCAGAGCTTCGACAAGCTCTTCCTTGCCGACCAGGCCGCTTTTGTAGAGAATCTCGCCTAATTTTCTCCGGTTTTTTGCCATACATACAATCTAACATAAATTTGGCCGCAGTCGTTACACTACTATACCAATATCGGTTAAATAGGTCAAATGTCCAACTTTAATCTGAGTAAATTAAGTAAGGTTTGAGATGCCCTAAGTCTGATAAAATCCCTATCCCTTGGCCCAAATAAAAATTTCTCCGTATTAATGCCATCGGGCGAAGCTATGGAAATATATACCAACCCCACAGGTTTTTGTTCGCTGCCGCCGTCCGGACCGGCTATTCCCGTAACGGCTACGGCGAAATCCGAGCCGCTTTTTCGCTTAGCCCCCTCTGCCATAGCCTGCGCAACTTCACTGCTGACCGCACCGAATTTTTCAATCAATTCCTTTTTCACGCCAAGCTCAGATACCTTCGACTCGTTGCTGTAAGTAACCCAGCCATAAGTAAAATATCTGCTTGAGCCGGGCACATCAGTAATCATTTTAACTATAAGACCACCTGTGCAGGATTCGGCCACTGCCAAAGTCTTTTTCGCATCCAAAAGTTTTTTGCCCACAACTTCAGCGAGAGTTTGTTCATCAAGACCGTAAACAAGTTTGCCAAGAATACCGCGAAGTCTTTGAATATCCTCCTGGGCTAAAGCTGCCGCTTTGTTTTTGTCCCCTGCCCGTGCGATAATATGCAGAGTAATAATTCCGCAATCCACGGTGCAGTTAATCAGAGGGTTACGGCCGCGTTTCATTAAATCGCCGAGCATTTCCGCTATTGCTGATTCTCCTGCTCCGATACATCTAATCTTCCTCACAACTAAAATATCGCCTTGAGCAGACCCTTCGACTTCACTCAGGGCAAGCTTTTTCAGCTTAGGCAAAATTGATTTGTCAAACATCTGTTTCATTTCGGAAGGCACACCGGGAAACAATGCGATTATTTTTTTATCTTTTTCATAAAATATTCCCGGCGCAGTGCCGAGGTCGTTTTCAATTTCACTCGTGCCTGCAGGAAGATACGCCTGGATTTTATTTTTTTCAGGCATCGGATAATTTCTGACAGCGAAAAACTTTTTTATTTTTTCAAAGATATCAGGATGATATTCGAGTTCAACACCAAGAAATTTTGCAATTCCATCTCTCGTCAGGTCGTCATCCGTTGGGCCCAGACCGCCGGTGATTAAAATTATATCCGCTTTGCCGGATGCGTATTCGATTGCGTTTTTAATTTCTTCAATATCGTCTCCGACAGCACAGCTATAAACCACAGGGATTGATACAGAAAGCAGCCTGCTGCAAAGCCAAGTGCTGTTTGTATCAACGGTATTGCCGTTCAAAAGCTCATTGCCTACACTGATTATAGCGGCGTTATTCTGCATATAGCCGCAATTATAAACCAAAAAAGAGATTTTGACAAACAATACAATAACTATTATAATAATAAGGGATTTTAAACATAAGGATATCGTTATGAAGTATAATGGGGTTATCCAAAGAAAATTTACTCTTCTCGACAAGCATTTACTTGAGCTGCAAAAACATCTCAAGGATGTAAATTTTTCGGTTTTTAAAAATGACTGGGCGCTTCGATGTATGGCTGAACGTTCTTTGCAGGTTATGGTTGAAATTGTTATTGATATAGCGGAGCGTATAATTGCGATTGAAAACGCCGGACCGGCAGCTACCTCCACAGAAGCCCTTGAGAAATTGGAGAAGCTTGGCGTAATTAAATCTGCCCAGTCTTATGGCAATATGATTAAATTCCGTAATCTTATTGTTCATCAATATGAAGAAATTGACCCTGAGATAGTTTTCAATATCGCAAAAAATCAACTTGATTCATTTAGAATGTTTCGGGATGAGATTGACAAGGTATGAAATTTGACACTAATAAATTATCAGAATCCCTTAACAAGCAATGCCCAGAAATAATTTTTGCTATTTTGCACGGTTCATCTCAGGAAGGTATCATTAGAGAAGGCAGTGATATAGATATAGCAATCTATATTAATGGAAAAGCCACTCTCGACCTCTATCAACAAATTTACGGCATTGTTGCCTCTGTAGTACCAGATTCTGAACCTGATATTGGAATTTTAAATAATACCGAACCTGTTTACCGTTTCGAGACTTTAAAAGGCAAATTGCTTTTCAGCCGAGATGAGGAAAAATTCCTGGAATTTTTCTCGCTCACCTGCAGAGAATACGAGAACCAGATTGCTGATTATGAAAGACAGCACAAATATCGATTGGAAGCAAAAAATCTTAAATTGCAGAGCAATAATTAATTACTAAAGTTCAACCATCGCTTTAATTACGCCGTCTTTGTAGCCGGCCGCAAGTTCAAAAGCTTTTTTTGAATCCTCGAATTTGAATTTGTGTGTAACCATAAAATCAATATTTGCTTTTTTTTCTGCGAGCAGTTTAATCGAATCTTCCGTTGAGCGATTCTGCCTGCGGATATTTACAATCGTAATTTCTTTCCTGCGTGCATAGTCAATACTAATGGAAATGCGGCTTTCGCGGGGGATGCCGACAAGGACAATTTTTCCGCCCGGCCGCAGAAGCTCAATACCCTGGTCAATCGTGCTCTGCTGCCCTGCACATTCATAAACGACATCAACGCCAAGCGGCTCAATTTTACTTATTTCTTTGACAATATCGCTTTTGTCGGGATTGCCTGTCCAATCTGCGCCGTGTTTTTTTGCGACAGCAAGACGATAATCAAGAATATCGGTCATATAAATTTTACCGGCGCCTTGTATTCTGGCCGCTGTCATACAGCTCAGACCTATCGGCCCCGAGCCGAGTATCGCTATTTTGCCGCTATACGGTCCCTGTCCCTGTTTTACCGAATAGACGCCTATCGTAAAAGGTTCGCATAACGCCGCCTGAATAAGCGTCAGCTTATCGTTGATTACAAGGCAACTTTCTTCGGGCATAACCATATATTCGCAAAGACAGCCGTCACCCTGTCCGGGTGTGCCGAGAAACTGTAAATTTCTGCAGGTATTTTCCCTGCCCATTCTGCACTGGTCACACTTATGACAGGATACAGCAGGTTCAACGACAATTTTATCACCGACTTTTACTTTCTTTACTGCTTTGCCGATTTGAGTTACCGTCGCGGAACATTCGTGTCCGATTCTGTACGGATAAATTACAACCTGCGAACCTACCCTGCCGGTTTCATAATAATGGACATCGCTGCCGCATACCCCTACTGCCGCAATTTTAAGCAGCACATCGGTATCATTTATTATCTTAGGCTGCGGAACATCAACAAATTCTAATTGCTTTAATCCTGTTAAAGCCAGCGCTTTCATAATTTTCCTATTAAAAAATCAGAATTTTAAAAAAATTAAATTTAGGAAGTAAGGAAATAAGGAATTAAGGATGTAAGGATTAAAAACGCCATACGTTCTGCGGTTGCGATAATCGTTTCGTAAGACGTCTGACGTAAACCGTGACGAGCAGCGTGACCGCAACTCGACCGAGCTCGTCGAAGTCAACCGTTCAACGATTTTCCTTACTTCTTTACCTCTTTACTTCCTTACTTCTTTTTTCAGGTTAAACATTAAACCTGAAACATATTACGTCGCCGTCCTGAACGATATAGTTTTTGCCTTCGAGGTGCATTTTGCCGGCGGCTTTCACCGCTTTTTCATCGCCGAGCTTTTTTAAATCCTCAAAATGCATTGTCTCAGCCCTGATAAAGCCGCGCTTTATATCGCTATGGACCTTGCCTGCAGCATCGAGCGCGGTTGTCCCGGCTGTAATCGGCCAGGCTCGTGTTTCGTCATCGCCGACCGTAAAAAAGTTAATGAACCCCATCGCTGAATAACAGCTTCTGACAAATTTATTCGCCGCAGGCTCAGTCAGACCCAAATCTTTCATAAATTCCGCTTTGCTTGCCTGGTCAAGCTGACTTATCTCATAATCAATTTCAGCACAAACCGAAATTACCGGAATAGTCGAATCAATAATACCGGCTGTATCGAAAGCCTGTGCCGGATTATTTTCAGCGGTATTAAAAACAACAACCACAGGCTTTAACGTCAGAAATCCAAGCGGTTTTGCAAGTTCAATCTCCTGAGCGGTTTTGATTGCCGTCTTTAATGGTTTTTCAGCCTCAATAGTCTGTTTTAATTTTAAATGAAGTTCAAGTTCTGTTTTTTGTTTTGCTGCATCTTTTGTGGGCTTATAAAGCTGTTTCTGGAGCTTATCAATTCTTGTTTCAACAAGCCCAAGGTCTGCAAGAAGCAGCTCAGTCATCAGTTGCGAAAGCTCTTTTAAAGGCTCCGCCTTAATACCCGCACTGTCGAACGCCCTTATAACCAGCACAAGCAGTTCGCTTGTCCGCACCTGGTCGAGCAGTCTTTTTGCGGCAGTCCTGGTATGGTCGTCGGCAAAAGACAGACCCGGCAAATCGAGACAATCTATCGTCGCACGGACATTTTTTTTCGGCTTATATAAATTATAAAGCCAGTCGAGTCTTTCGTCAGGCACAGGGACGACTATTTCTTCAAGCTGCGATACTCCAGTATGACCGAGCTTTCTGCCGCTGACGGCTGCAAGCAGTGTGCTTTTACCCGAACCGATTATTCCAAGAAATGCAGCTTTCATTCTTCAACCTTTTTAAAAACACTGTTTCCGTAAGAATCATACGCTACAATCGCAGGGAAATCCTTAACCTCAAGTTTCCTTATTGCTTCCGTGTCTAAATCCTCATATGCGACAACTTGTGCTGAAATTATATATTGGCTTAAAAGAGCCCCTGCTCCGCCGAGCGCGGCAAAATGAACCGCACAATATTTTTTCAGCGCATCTCTGACAGCATCACAGCGATAACCTTTACCAATCATTCCTTTCAGACCTGCCGCTAAAAGTATTGGGCTGAAACTATCCATCCTTGCCGATGTCGTTGGTCCTGCCGAGCCGATTATTTTTCCCGGCCGGGCAGGCGTGGGACCCACGAAATAAAAAATCTGCCCTTCTATCGGTATCGGCAATTGCTTTTTTTGCCCGACAAGCTCACAAAGCCTTTTATGTGCCGCGTCGCGTGCAGTGTAAACGATGCCGCTTATAGATACTTCGTCGCCGGCTTTAAGTGAGCAAACAACTTCATCCGTCAAAGGCGTTGTAATCTTTTTCATAAAACTTCCCGGTAAAATCGACTCAATAAGCGTATTTTACACAAAAAAGCGTTCTTTGCACGTCAAATAATTCGTTGCTGTAAGCCTTAAAAAGTGCTATCATATATATTGCTATGAAATACCCCATTTTCTTAAACCTGAAATCGAAACGCACGGTGGTCATCGGCGGAGGCTCTGTTGCCGCAAGAAAAATATTGGGCCTTCTCGACGCACAAGCCCGCGTTGTTGTCGTTGCCGAACAGATTGACGAGGTTCTGAAAACCAGATGTAAAAATACAAATACCGAATTTGTGGAAGCAAAATATTCAAAAGACTATCTTGTCGGTGCAACAATCGCCTTTGCCGCGACAAATGATGAAGAACTAAATGAGCAGATTTACAAAGACTGCCAGCAGCTTGAGGTACTCTGCAACGTGGCGGACGACCCTGAGCTTTGCGACTTTTTTGTCCCGGCTGTTGTTAAACGCGGCGACCTCCAAATCGCTGTCGGCACTGACGGATACAGCCCTGCGTATGCGGGTCATATCAGACAAAAACTTGAAAGTGTCTTCACCGAAAAGCACGGCGAATTTCTGGCAGAACTTGAAACAATCCGAAAATATATTATGGAAGAAGTGCCGGACTCGGCCCAGCGCAAGGCACTTATGGGCAAACTTGTCGGCGATGAATCGTTCGAATATTTTATTAAGAACGGTTCCGGCAAATGGCGAAGTTATGCCAGGAAAATAATTGAATCCCCCGCCGAAACTAACATCAATGACCAGAAAGATTGAATTATTAGCCCCCGCGAAAGACGCCCCAACAGCAATTGCAGCAATCCAATCCGGAGCGGATGCTGTTTATATCGGCGCTGAACGATTCGGCGCCCGCCAGGCTGCAGCAAACACAATAGCGGACATTCAGAAAGTTACGGATTTCGCACATCAATATTACGCAAAAGTTTATGTTACGCTTAATATACTGTTATATGATGACGAACTTCCAATAGCAGAGAAAATAATTAAGCAGTTATATAAAATAGGAATCGATGGACTGATTATTCAGGATGTCGGTCTGCTCGAACTTGACCTGCCGCCTATCCCGCTGATTGCCAGCACTCAGATGGATAACAGCACGCTCGAAAAGATTAAATTTTGGCAGGATGTTGGTTTCAGCCGGGTAATTTTGGCGCGAGAACTAACACTCAAAGAAATTCGGCATATCCGCAGCGAAACATCTATCGAACTGGAATGTTTCATTCACGGATCATTATGCGTCGGCGCAAGCGGGCTCTGTTTATTGAGCTACGCAATCGGCGGACGAAGCGGCAATCGCGGACAATGCGCTCAGCCTTGCAGAAGGCTTTACAGCCTTAAAGACACAACCAGGGAAACCCTCGTTAAAGACAGATACCTGCTGTCGCTTAAAGACCTCAATCTCTCCGGGTATCTTGAAGAATTGATTGACGCGGGCGTAAGCGCCTTCAAGATTGAAGGCCGATTAAAAGACATTCCTTATGTCGTCAACACTACAGCTTTCTATCGCCAATTGCTTGATAAAATCCTCGAAAAGAAAAAACTTCAGAAAAGCTCTTCCGACTCGGTGCATTTGAATTTTGAGCCGAATTTAGAAAAAACTTTCAATCGCGGATTTACTGACTACGGCATTACAGGAAAAGTTTCTAATCTCGGTTCGATTGACACGCCAAAATCTATCGGTGAGTTTTTGGGTGTCGTAAAAAAAATGGAAAAAACCTTCTTTTTAATCGACAGCAAAGAAGAATTGCATAACGGCGATGGGATTTGCTTTTTCGACCGACAGCAAAATCTGCTTGGAACAACCGTCAATGGCGTCGAGGGACAGAAGATTTATCCGAAAAACATAAACGATATTTTTGAAGGCCAAAAAATTTATCGCAATTTAGATTATCAATTTGTCCATAAGCTCACTAATAATCCGGCAGAACGAAAAATCGGCCTTTCGATAATAATAAAAGAAACAGAAAATGGTTTGATTTTGACAGGCACGGATGAAGATGGTAATAATGCAGAAGTAGAAATAAAAAGCGGCAAGAAACCAGCATTGAAAAAAGAAACGGCCAAAGAAGCTTTTCACAATCAGCTTACACGACTTGGAAATACCATTTTTGAATGTTCTGATTTGAAAATCGAGACGCTGGATATGTATTTTGTGCCTGCTTCCCAATTAAACGAGGCCCGGCGTCAACTTATTGAGCAATTACTCAAGGCGCGAGAGATTAATCGTCCACGTTTGATTTCAAAAATCTCGAAAAATAACATCGCTTTTCCGCAGAAACACTTAAGTTTCATCGGCAATGTATTAAACAATAAAGCAGAGGATTTTTATCTCCGCTGCGGCGTTACGAAAAACGAACCGGCAGCGGAATCGGGGCAGGATTTAACGGGGCAAGTGGTTATGAAGACAAAGTATTGCCTAAGGAAGGAACTCAATCTTTGTCGGCAGACCGGCTCGGAAACTTCTGCTGAGCCGCTGATTTTGCAGGACGAGGACGGCAGGGAATATGAAGTCAGATTTCTCTGCGGCAACTCTGCTTCGCGGGCCTGCGTAGCGCTTCGCAGAGCAGGCTGTGGAATGGAAATATACTTCGGATACAGTGGAGATTAGGCTTTAATCTTCTCGATGGTTAATTCCATATATTTCTGGCGATGGCCGATTCGCTTCTTGCTGTTCTTGCGACGTCTGAAATGGGTCGGAAATAATTTCTCGCCTTTTACTATTGATTCGGCAGCAGTGTCGGCAAATTTGCCGATAACCTTTGCTCCTTCAATGAAAGGCGTGCCAATTTTATAATCTTTGCCATCAGCAACAAACAATACCTTACCCATCTCTATTGTCTTTGCATCATCGGCAACTTCAGTCAATTCGATTTGTAACCGGTCGCCCTGTGCAACCTTATATTGCTTACCGCCTTGCTCAATAACAGCATACATCTGGTTAAAACTCCTGAAAAATTAAAAATACCGAACTTTTTAGAAAGCAAGGTATTATAGAAATTCAGCCGATATATGTAAAGGAAATTGTTTTTTGATTCCAGAGCCGATGAGTCTTTAATATTTCTACACTAAAAAAGTCGATAATAATATTATGCAATAAAGCCCCCTTGTCAGGCGTCTTAACTAATGAAAAAACAAAAAATGAGTAGTCCAAATGATGTTACTCAACTCGTAAAACTCTGCCAACAAGGCGAGAAAGAAGGTTTTTCGCAATTAGTTGACAGCTACTC
Organism: Phycisphaerae bacterium; assembly: GCA_026386845.1. Lineage (GTDB taxonomy): Bacteria > Planctomycetota > Phycisphaerae > Sedimentisphaerales > UBA12454 > JAPLMW01. The sequence continues at coordinate 19,331 of JAPLMW010000093.1, read as the reverse complement.
AAGTCGTTTATACGGCTACTTTTACAGATTAACAGGCAACAGGGACGACTCGAACGAACTGCTTAGCGAGCTCTTTTTAAAAATAGTTGAGAAAATCGGCACCTGCCGGCCTGAGACTTTTAATGCCTGGCTATTTAAAATGGCCTCGAATCTCTTTATGGACTACATCAGGGCCAAAAAACGGCACGAAAAAATGCTCGACCAAATGGCAAAAGAGGTCCAGACCGAAATACAACCTTTGCCTGCCGGCGACCATATGACCGACAAATTAACCAGACAACTGCAAAGGCTCGACGCCGAAACTGCCGAAATTATTGTTATGCGTTATTATTCAGGTTTGAGCTTTGAAGAACTGGCAAAAATCCGAAAAGAACCGCTCGGAACCTGTCTTTCAAAAGTGCATCGCGGACTTAAAAGGCTGCGACAGTTAATGGAAAATAGTGATGACTGAATTTAAAAATGAAAATATTGATGAGCTTTTGTCAAAATTCTTTTCGCCCGACCAGGCTGAACAGATAAAAGATGATTTTGCGTCCGCCGACTCGCTCTTCGAAAAATTTCCCGCGCCGAATCCCCCGCCGCAGATACTTGCGGAAATCAAACAAAGAACAGCTCAACAGCTTGAAAACCGAAATCGCATAAGTCCGCTATGGTCCGCTTGGGGATGCCTAACGGCAGATGCCTTACGGCACTGGACAACTGTTCTTGCAAAAACAGCGGCTGTCGCAGCGATTGTTGTTATTGTCTCCGCTATTATGCTGCTGAATTTCAGCCAAAAAGATTCGATTCAATATACTAACGACAAACAGCAAGCATCCCTATTGCAATCCGATACCGACATATCAGCCTTTGAGGCGGAAATAACCCAGCTTAAAAACGAATTATTGGCTATAAACCTCGGCGAGGAAACCGGCACAAACGGCATTCTTACCGACCGGGTTGAACAGGTTGAACTCGAAATAATAGAAACAGAAAATACATTTTGGAAAGGATAAAAAATGAAAGCAACATTAAGGATGACGCTGCTGCCGATGATTATTCTCGTTCTGACAGCGGTAATTGGCTATGCTCAGGAATCCGAATCGGCTGCGCCGCCTGTGGAACCGCCTCCGCCTCCACAGACAGAATCGGCTCCGGTTCTTCCGCCGGAGGGTCCAAGATTTACGCTTGATGAAAGTTACATTGCGGAGATTCTTGAAAAAGTTAAACAGAATGACCCAAATGAGGCGCAAAGACTTGAGAATCTCCGGAAAGAAAATCCCGGACTCTTTCAGGTTGAAATGAGAAAACTTGCTTTCCAGCAGCACAAAGGTTCGCGGGAAGGTATGGGACCTGACCGCGCCGGCCGCAGAGAAGCCAGGATAGGTGCACCGGAAGATGAGTCGATGGGACTGAGAGGAAAGGAAAGAATCCGTGACAGACTCCAGAATATGGAGGCAGAACTCACAAGCTGGCTCCAAAAAAATGAACCCGGCGAGGCAAATGAACTTGCTGCCCTGAAGGAAAAAGACCCGCGTGCTTATATGAGAAGATTGTCTGTCGATATGAAAAAATACCGTGAGATTATAGATGCCGAGCAAACAAATCCGGCTATGGCCGAGCTGCTCAAGAAAGACCTTGTCCTTAAACAAAAAAGAAATAAGCTGCTTGAAAAATATAAAGGCGCCACAGATGAAAAACAGAAGACAGAACTGATGGCACAGTTGAAGGAAGTAACCAGTGAAAGATTCGACGTTGTTTTGCAGAAAAAACAGCTCAAATACGAAGACCTCAAAAAGAAACTCGAAGAACTTAAGCAGAACGTAACCAAAAGCCAGACAGAACTCGAAAACTACAAAAAGAACAAGGAAGACCTAATTAAGAAGCACCTGGACGAACTTATCAATCAGGCTGGTCAGTTCGACTGGGATTAAAAACCTGTTTTAACGGCTTCCCTTATGGTAAAGGCCCCTTCTTGCGAAGGGGCTTTTTTTACCCCCACACCTATTTGCATTGGGGAAACAAATTTAAACTTTGTCGATAAAACCAACTTTGGGTCGGTTTCTATTTGCCCAAACACAGTGCAAATAGGTGTGGGGGTTATAATCCGCTTTTCATTTGTTCCAATTTCGTAGCTTCTTCAAGCGTCTTTTTTTCTTTTCTTGTCAGGCTTGAAATACCTTGCTCGTTGACCTTGACTAAAATCCTGTCAACTTCTTTCTGGAGTTCGCTGTAGGCTTTGAATTTCTTCTCCCAGTCATCGGTATGTGAAACAATTTTATATCTGTTTTTCCATCTCGGCCAAAGATATACATATCCGGCGCCGACTGCCATACCTGCAAGATGGGCCGCATCGCCGCCGGCATTGACTGCACCTATGAAGATGCTGACAATATAAATAAATGTAAAAATTACCGCTGCACGGCGGATAGGAACAGGAAATATAAATAAAATCACCACAAACTGCGGAAACAATATTGCGCAGGCTGCAAATACTCCAAGTATTGCGCCGGAGGCGCCGATAAGAATACCCGGTGCAGTTATGCCCAGTGCCGTAAGCAGCAGATAACAAACTCCGCCCGCAACACCGCAAACAAGATAGAAAATCAGAAACTTTTTGCCGTGCCAGAACCGCTCAAGTGTCGGACCAAGAAAATACAGACCCATCATATTCATAGCCAGATGCCACAAGGTCGTAGGGTCGTGCAGAAACTGATAACCAATTAATCGCCAAATCTGAGAATAACGGGCAAAAGAGGTCGAATCGACACTGAACCATTCGTAAATAAATCCGCCGACAGGTTTTACGATAATACACAGCAGAAATATCCCGACGTTAAGCAACAAAAGCCATTTAACGACAGGCGTTAACTGCGGTAATCTGAACTGCATCTGCGGAGGGCCTGCCTGCTCCTCGTAGTCAGGCCGGTAATAATCCCTGTCGTAAATTCCCATAAATTGTCCCAAAATTATTGTTTTATCGACGCTTCTCTTATAATATCGGAAAAACCGTGGTTTGTTCAATCGGAAAATTTAAATGAGTAGCTTTGATTTTATAAAAGAACAGCTAAACCGGCTCCGGCAGGACAATCTCCTGCGAAAACTGCTAAGCATCGATTCTGCTGCAGGGCCTGTGATTCGGGTCGGAAACGCTGAAAAAGTGCTGTTTTGCAGCAATAATTACCTCAATCTGGCAAATAATCCGCTAATCTCCGCTGCCGCCAAAGAAGCGATGGATAAATTCGGCGTCGGCTCAGCCGCATCAAGACTTATCAGCGGAACAATAAGACCGCATATCGAACTGGAAGAAAAATTAGCTCAAATGTTCGGCAAACAAGCCGCTCTTGTTTTCCCGACAGGATATATGGCAAATCTTGCCGTTTTGCAGACAATCCCGCAAAAAGGAGATTTGATTCTGCTTGATAAACTTAACCATGCCTCAATAATCGATGCCGCAAAAGGCAGCGAAGCCCAGTTCAGAACGTATCACCGAACACAATTCGACAAAATAGAAAATTTTCTCGCCTCTGACAAATACAACCGTAAATTTATCGTTACCGAAACTATCTTTTCAATGGATGGTGATTTCGCTGAATTAAAAAAACTCGTCGAACTAAAGAAAAAATACAACGCATATTTAATCGTTGATGAAGCCCACGCCTTTGGCTGTATGGGTGAAACCGGCGCAGGTCTGGCGGAAGAATTAGGCTTGCTGAATAATGTTGATATAATTATTGCAACATTAAGCAAGGCCGCAGGCTGCATGGGCGGTTTTGTTGTCAGCGATAAATACGTGATTGATTATCTGATAAACAAGGCAAGACCATTTATTTATACGACCGCCCCGCTGCCCGCAAATTCGGCTGCCGCTCTTTGCGCAATCGAAATAATCAAAACCGCAAAAGATAAAAGAAAAAGGCTAAAAGAAAACGCTGATTATTTGCGCCAGAAACTGAAAAAACTGGGTCTCAATACAGGTCAAAGCAGCAGCCATATAATTCCTGTAATTATTGGCGATAATAAAAAGACGCTTGAAGTCTCGGAAAAGCTTTTTGAAAAAGGATTTCTGGTTGTTGCGATTCGTCCGCCGACAGTTGCGCCCGGAACAGCGAGACTGCGAATTTCCATCCAGTGCGACCACACAAAAGAACAAATAGATTCGCTTTGCAAAACGTTAGATGTGGTAATTCGTGGCTAATTTGGGGCGGGAAATTTATCCTGCTTCGCTCCGTCGCTAAAGCTATGGAGCGTCTGGCGACATTTTGGCAAAAAGCCATATAAGCAAAATATTTCCAATCACAAGTGTGATACTTAAATTCTGCGAAACAGTAAGGCCGTTGGCGCCAAATGGATTGTCGTCGCGCAAAAACTCAATAAAAAATCTCATCGTGCCGTAAATTATAAACATCAGCGCAAATGTAACGCCGCTCCTGAAAAAGAACGGTATCTTTGCCCCGCTTTTTTGCAGCTTGATTCCTTTCTTGCGATGAAGATAAAGCAGAAAGGCGGCCGCAAGGGCACAAAAAGATTCAAAAATCTGTGTCGGCCAAACCGCAAGACAGCGAAACGGCCCTTCAGTTACTTCAAGCCTTTGCTGCGGTGTTAATTGGTCAAAGGGCTTTAAATAAGACCTGCCCTCCTGCGGAATATAACTAAAAAAATCGTCAGGCAAATCAAAATAAGGTTTTAATCTATGCCTTTCGGCATCCGGCCTGACCTGACTCTGATAGGCCAGCGAGCCATAAGGAAAACGCACTGAAATAAAAGAATTCGTCGGCCTGCCGTAACAGCAGCCGTTAAAAAAACAGCCGAGCCTGCCGAAAACAAGAGCCAGCATCAAACCTACGCCAAGAATATCAAGATAGCGCCTTACAGGCAGCTTTTTTGCCCACAGATAAACAACTATAATAAGAATTGCCAGCAGGACTCCGCCGAGAAGTTCTAACCCGCCATTCCAGACTGCGAACATCTCAACAATTCCTCTGCCCCTGAACTGCTGCCAGTAATGAATAACGTAAAAAATCCTCGCGCCCGCGACGCCGGCAATAAGGCTATACAAGGCCGCGGTCGTTACGTGCTCGGCGTTTTCGCCCATACCGCGCGAAAGTCTGCGGATAATATATATCGCCGCGATAAAACCGCAGACCATCATAACACCGTAACTTTTGACCGTAAGTTCGGTGAACGGAATTCTGAAAAGTTCCGGATGCATATTTTAAAGTGATTCTTTAATGCCGTTTAATTCGTCAACCATAACGACTTTAGGCCTCATATGCCTTGCGTCAGCAGGCTCAAGATACGCAAAACTCATCACAATCACCTTATCCCCCTTCTTCATAAGCTTTGCGGCAGCGCCGAGAATAGTTACCTTCCCTGACTTTGCCGGTTCAGGCACAACGTATGTCTCGAGACGCGCGCCGTTGGTTACATCAGCAACAAGCACAAGTTCGTAAGGCACTATGCCGGATTCTTCTAATAGCGCCGCATCTATTCCGATGCTTCCGGGATAATCTATAAGTGCATCTGTAACTGTCGCACGATGAATCTTGCTCTTTAATACCTTAATAAACATAATTTCACCTGAAAATTAATAAACAAAGCTCGCCATATTCTAAACATCAACTAAACAATTGTCAATCAATCGAGTTTTGCCGATTTTTACCGCAACAGCAATCAGAACTTTGCCTTTTACTCGACTAACATCTTCGAGTGTTTTCGCATCGACAATCTTTATATAATCTATTTTAATCTGCCTGCTGATTTTAAGAATTTTTTTCATCTGACTGACCAGCGTTTTGCTCTTTCGCTCGCCCGCCGCAATGAAAACCTCCGCTTCCTGCAGAGCGGCATACAATAGCGCAGCATCTTTTCTTTCCTTCGATTTTAAATACACGTTTCTGCTGCTCATCGCAAGTCCGTCTTTTTCACGAACAGTCGGACAGACAACAATTTTGAGCGGCATATTCAAATCAGCAGCCATCCGCTGTATAACAATTGTCTGTTGAGCGTCTTTCTGGCCGAAAAAAGCAAAATCCGGCTGAACAATATTGAAAAGTTTGCCGCAAACCGTGGCGACACCTCTGAAATGCCCCGGTCGGCTTTTGCCGCACAAAGATTCGCTGAGCTTTTCGACATTTATCCAGGCAAAATTTTTCTCAGGATACATTTGTCCAACCGTCGGCGCAAAAACAACATCAACCCCCAGCTTTCTGCAGGCATTTATATCTTTCTTAAACGGTCGCGGATATTTAGCAAGGTCTTCGCCGGGGCCGAATTGCGTAGGATTTACAAAAATACTCACAACTACAAATTTTGTCTGCTTTTTAGCGGCCCTTATAAGCGAAAAATGTCCTTCGTGCAGAGCTCCCATCGTCGGCACCAACCCGATTTTCCTACCGGCTGATTTTGCCTTTGCGACAATCTTTCTCATTTTGTCTATCGCTTTAACAATTTTCATTTCCTTATTTCCTTACTTCTTTACCTCTTTACTTCCTTATTTCCTTTTCAGTCCCGCCCAATATAATAATTAATCTTCTTGCCGATTGCTTCGATTTCCTGTTTCTGCCGAAAATCAACTGCACCGGCATCTATCGTTATCACCGGACAGCGATTAAACGTCTCGAAGAGTTTTTCGTAGCCGATATGAAGCTTTTCAAGAAAACCTGAATCAATGCCCTGCTCATACGGACGGCTGCGTTTTTTTATCCGCTCAAGAGCCTTTTGCGGCGGAACTTTAAGATATATCGCCAATACCGGCTCAGCAACTGTTTTAGTCATAACAGCATTGACTTTTCTGTATATCTCAAACTGCACCGCGTCGAGTCAGAGACGGGCGTAAATCATTTCCTTGTCCATTATATAATCGCTTACGGCAACATCACGGCCGGTGAAACTGTCAGGCTTTAACTGGTCACACTGACTCAGTAAGAAAAACATCTGGCTGTCGAGAGCAAGAGATTTTTGGCCCGCGTAAACCTTCGACAAAAAAGGATTGGCATCATAAGCCTCTTTTATCAGTCTAAATCCGAATAAATCTCTTAAACCTTCTGCAAGAGTGGTTTTACCTGCACCGATTACGCCTGCAATCGAAATAAGCTGCGGACGATTCTCGTCAAAATAAAAATCTCTGCCGTTTAATCTGCTGTAAAGAACAGAAACGCTCTCTTTAAGCACCGGATGAACTGTCTGCAAGTCAAGTTCGCAAAGACTTTTCAGAACAAATGACCTCAAATGCATTTGTCTGTGGGGTATGACGAGATTTTTTTTATGAATATTTTTATTGCCGAACAAAAGTATATCAAGGTCAATTGTTCTTGATGACCATTTTTCATTAGTTAATTTTCTGCCCAGTTTAGTTTCAATCTTTTTTAAGATTTTCAGCAGACTGACGGCTTTTAGATTTGTTTTTATTTCAGCGACACTATTCAGATAATCCCGCTGTTTATTTCCTGCCCGTGGTGAGCTTGCCGAATCCATCAGCGGTTTTGTTTCTATTATGCTGCTTGTTCGGAATAGTTTTATATGTTTGTCGGCGGCAATCGCATCAAGAGCTTTGTTTATATTCTTTTCCCTGTTGCCTAAGTTGCTGCCAAGGCCGATATATGCTGCTGTCTCACCGGACATTTGTATTCCTTTTACAGTTTTTTAAAGCGTTCCATCGCTTCTGCCACGTTTGCGGGATTGCCGAATGCGCTTAATCGAACAAAACCTTCTCCTGCTGCGCCGAATCCGCTGCCGGGCGTGCAGACAACATTTGCTTTTTCGAGCAGAAAATCAAAAAATTCCCACGAACTCATTTTGTTCGGCGTTCTGAGCCAGATGTATGGAGCATTGACACCGCCGTAAACTTCGAAGCCTAATTTTTTGAGTGCGCCGACAATAAGTGCGGCATTTGACATATAAAGCTCTATGACTTTGCGAACTTGTTTCCTGCCCTGCTCGCTGTAAACCGCCGCCGCCGCCGCCTGCGAAACATAGCTTGCGCCGTTGAATTTCGTGCAGTGCCGTCTGTTCCATATTGGATTTATCTCGATGGCTCTGCCATCGGATGTCCAGGCTTTCAATTCTTTAGGAACGACGGTAAATGCGCATCTTAGTCCGGTAAAACCGGCAGTCTTGCTGAAACTGCGAAATTCAATCGCGACCTGTTTTGCTCCTTCAATCTCATAAATTGAGTGAGGGATAATATTATCGGAAATAAACGCCTCATAAGCGGCATCAAACAAAATTATCGCTTTATTTTTTTTCGCGAAATCGACCCATTTTTTAAGCTGCTCTTTTGCAGCAACCGCACCGGTGGGGTTATTGGGAAAGCATAAATAAATCAGGTCAACCTTCTGGGCAGGCAATTCAGGAACGAAATTATTATCGGCCGTAGCCGGCATATAAACTATCCCCGTAAACCGCCCATTTTTGTCGGCTTTACCGGTTCTGCCGGCCATCACATTGGTATCAACATAAACAGGATACACAGGGTCGGTTACAGCAATTACGTTATCAATACCGAAAATTTCCTGTATGTTGCCCGTATCGCATTTTGCGCCATCGCTGACGAAAACCTCTGTCCTTTCGAGACTTACGCCCCGGCTTTTGTAATCATTGGCGATTATCGCATCTATCAGAAAATCATAGCCCTGCTCAGGGCCATACCCTTTAACTTCGTCTCTGCTGCCCATCTGGTCAACGGCACGGTGCATAGCCTCAATAATTGCGGGAGGCAACGGCTCTGTTACATCGCCAATTCCAAGTCTGATAATCCTTGCATCAGGGTTTTTTGCCGAAAATGTTTTTACCCTGCGGGAAATTTCCGGAAAAAGATAGCCAGATTGTAATTTAAGGTAATTTTCATTAATTTTAATCATAGCTGTTTCATTAAAGTCAATAAAATGAACAAGTTATATTATGGAAAAAACAAGCCGATATATCCTGCGATATCGCAGAAAGTGTAAGCTAAATTACAGACAGTTTAAGCGACTGTCAATAAATAACGGAAGTTCTTTTGTTAAAAAGGCTTGTTGAAAGAATTGTAATGGCGTTTTTATCTTGCAATATGACTAAAGGTCTGATAGAATTTACTTGCCATTTGGGGTTTAAGGAGGAAGGGCATTTTGTTGCCCGTGCCGGCGGGTTTTTGCCGGCTTTAGGGCCGCAGGATTTAACGCAGGGTTTACGGACAAACCTAAAAACGATTCAGCCTGAATTTAAGTAATGCGCATAAACTATAAATTTTGACAGGATTTCAAAATGTTCGAGGCAAAAAAATTAAAAGGTTATTTAAATTTGTCAGGATGGAGCAAATTTATGAACAGGAAAATTACATTCTGCTTAATCGCAACATTTCTTCTAACCAATCTCGCAACAGCAGCGCCTCTGAGAGTACCACTGGACTATCCCACAATCCAGGCGGCAATCAACGCCGCGATTGACGGCGATGAAATCATCGTTGCTGACGGCAACTACACCCCGCCTAATGCGGACGGTTTTGATTTCGGCGGTAAACTGATTACGCTGAAAAGCCAAAACGGCCCGCAAAATTGTATCATCAACTGCAACAACACCGGACGTGCCTTTTACTTTCATAACGGCGAAACACCGGCCGCGAGCGTAGAAGGCTTTACTATCAAAAATGGTAACGCATATTACGGCGGCGCGATAGAATGCGAAATAGCTTCTTCGCCGACTATCAACAACTGTATAATAACAAACAATATTGCCGTTTACGGCGGTGCGATAGACTGCTTCTATTCCTCGCCTGTTATCAAAAATTGTATTATCGCCGACAACACTGCCGACCTCGACGGCGGAGCTATAGAATGCGGCAGCGAATCATCGCCCGTAATAAATAACTGTCTTATTATAAATAACACGGCGGGTGGATATGGTGCTATTGACTGCTTTGATGGGTCTTCGCCTGCGATTACCAGCTGCACTATGACTGACAATACAGGTGATGCAAACCTCGGCGGTATTTATGCCTCCGGCGCAAGCAGCCCTGCAATAATAAATTCTATACTCTGGGATAACGGCAGCAGTACCGGCGTATCAATTACCTATTCCTGTATCCAGGACACTAATGTTACAGGTGCCGGAAATATATATACCAACCCAATATTCAGAAAAGGCCCTTATTTTTCTTATGGCAATTATTATTTAAGCCAGATTGATGCCAACCAGTTTTACAACAGCCCCTGCATCAATGCAGGCCACGGCATAGCCAATGATAATAACGATACCAATATGCCCGACTCGAACCACCGTATTACAAGAACGGACAATGTACCCGATTCAAATATCGTGGATATGGGCTTCCATTATCCATCTGGCATTGACGTCAACTATGTGCTTATTACCGGCGTTGACCCAAATGGAAACTACGGCACGATAGACCCGTGTCTTCCTGCTCCCGGCCGAATCTGCAAGCAGTTTTCAGATGTGCGGCTTACTGCAGTTCCTGATGTAAACTACCACCTTGAAAAATGGACAGGAACGAACGACGATAACTCAACGGATGTCAATAACATCGTTACAATGGATGCCAATCATACCGTAATCGCCAAGTTCAGTTCAACTGTCTTCTGCACTCTCACAACTCTCGTTATCGACGGCAACGGCACAATCGATACTTATAATGCACAGCCTTTCGTCAAACACAGCGTGATTGATATAAACGCCCATCCAACTCCGGGCTATGTTGTAAAACGATGGCTCAAAGGTGCTGCTGAAACATTCGACATAAATGACGCAAACACATACGTTGACAGCAACGACCCGAATACCACATACAGATTAACACTCGTATCAAACACAACAGTTGCCGTCCAATTCAAAACCAACCCGGTAACGCATCTGCTTAACACCAGTGTCATCGGCGGGCACGGCACAATCAGCCCAAGACGCAGTTACCAGCCTGAGGGAATTATCGTACAACTCACAGCGACACCGGACTACGGATACAGGGTTAAACAATGGACGGGGGCTGATAACAACTCAACGGATGTCAATAACATCGTTACAATGAACACCAACAAGACCGTTACGGTCGAGTTCGAGGCCATACCGCAATATCAGCTAATCGTTGATGTCAACGACCCGAATATGGGCTCCGTCGACCCAAATAGCGGTTGGTTCTTTGAAAACACCGTTGTAACTTTAACCGCGATACCCGGCGAGGGCTATCGTGTAAAAAGCTGGGCGGGCGACGCCAATACGTGGGATAAAAACACATATACTGTCACTATGAACGCCAATAAAACCATTGCGCTGGCCTTTGAGGTTGATTACAGCAGAGTGATACATGTCTTTGGCGATGTTAACGGTATTCAGGCTGCTATCAATCAGGCACAGAACGGCGACACAATTGAAATTCATCCCGGCACTTATAACATCTCTACAAATATTGTAGTAAATAAAATCATTACTATCGTCGGCGACCCTGAACACCCTGAAACTGTAATTCTCGATTACCAGGGAGAAGGAATTGGTGCCATTAGTATTGGAAGCTCGGGGAGTCCGATTAATGGCTGCACGTTTAATGGTTTTACCATAATAAATCTCGGTAGAGTAGTTCTGACACCCGAGATGCCGTCACTCTCCTCGGCCGGTGGGCCTGGCACAAACGGTTATCCTTCCGGGAACAATTACGGCGGCGGATTGACTGTGTATGGCACTCATAATATCAAAAATTGCATTATCAGAGATTGCGCCGTTTATGTTAATCCGGGTGCAAACGGCAACCCAGGTCATGACCCTAATGAGCCGAATAGCCAGCACGGCGGCAACGGCGGTAAGGGCGGCAACGCGGGCGGAGCCGGAATTTATATCGCTTGGGGCGACCCTAATATCACAAACGTATTAATTGAAAACTGCAGAGCCGAGGCCGGTGACGGCGGTAATGGTGGAATCGCATGGAATGACCCGACAAAATACCCGCCAGGCACGTTTCCTAAAGGGATAAGCGGTTACGGCGGCGTCGGCGGCGACGCTTTTGGGGCAGGCATCTTCTGCCAGCAGGGCAGCCCTAAACTTACCAATGTAACCATCAGAAACTGTATTGCGATATCCGGTAACGGCGGTAACGGCGCCAGTGGCGTAGAAGATGTTGCGGGCGCCGACGGCGGTGTACCCGGAAAGACTAATGGCGCAGGTATATACTTCTCAGCTAATTCATCTCCGGTTCTTACCAACTGCACCGTCGAAAACTGCATCGGCTACAGCGGCAAAGGCGGTAACGGCGGCGATGCCGGACTCTTGTACCGCAATAATTGGTGGCCAGGTGGTTATGGCGGACTTACTGTTGACTCTGGGGCAAATCAGGGTGATCTAACAAGATTTACCACAAAAGGCGGCGCAGTATTTTGCGACAACTCATCAAGTGCAAAGTTCACAAATTGCGGCTTTACAGGAAACAAAATTTACAGCAGCGTAAGCGGTATCGGCGGCACCGGTACCAGCAGAATCGGGCAAAGCCCGCCTCGTAAAAATATTCGTATGCCAGACTACGGCGCCGGCGTGTTCATTTCCCCCTCCTCGTCACCTGTTTTCAAGAATTGCCGTTTCGAGAGCAACAGGACCGCGTATAATCAGGAGTTCGAAGACCCCAATTACCAAACGGATATAATAGATTTGGATGAACCAAACTTAACCGACTATTACGGCGAATATACCGGCAGGGGCGGTGGTCTGTGCCTGTGGTATACACTCAACTCTGATATTAACAACTGCACATTTACCCTCAACTCTTCGCCTGTCGGCGGCGGTATATACGGCGAAGGAAGCGGTATATACATCAACAACTGCAATATAACAAATAATATCTCTATGGCCGGCGGCGGCGTCCTTGCTTTAGACAGTGTAGGAACTATAAATAAATCAACTATCAAGGGAAACATTGCCGGCACTCAAACAGGCTATTACACAGATACAGGCGATGCGCTGTTTGGAACGGGCGGCGGCATATATGTACTTAGTTCACTGATAGATATCAATGATACCTTTGTAACAGAGAACTACGCAAGGCTTACAGGCGGCGGTATCTGCTTCGACGGCGATACGCCATTTACTCAAATACCTCATATTAAAAACTGCCTTATTACCGCTAATACGGCAACGGACGAGGGCGGCGGTATTGCCGCGATATATTTTGCAGAACCGAAAATTCAGAACTGCACGATAGCGGAAAATATCGTATCCGGCGCAACCAGCAACGGCGGCGGTTTGTTTGCTTCTTACGCAGCAGAGGTAATTGTAAAAGATACTATCTTCTGGGCAAACAGCGGCGTTGACGGCTCGCAGATTGCGCTAACCAACGGCGGACCATACACCGATATGCCGGCCCAACTTACCGTTACATACAGCGACATCGACCTGCGGGAAGGAACCGATTTCAATTCGCTCGTTCTCGAAGATGGCACAGGCACCGGCACAACTACCGGCGTCCTTGTCGACTCGCAAACCATTAATAATGAAATTGCCGCCTCCGGCACAGCAAAAGTTATCGTAAGCCTCACTGAACCGGCAGGGGCACAAACAACAGACTGGTCTTCATCTGCTTCTGTCAGCACATTGCGAAGTCAAGTCGCAACACTGCAAAATCAGGTGCTTTCAATATTCAGCGCAGGCGAATTTACACTGCGGCAGAAGCTGACAAACGCGGCAATCTTAAGCGGACAGGTTACACAGGCGGGCCTTAATAAACTTATGACCAATCCGGCAGTTGCTCACATTGAGCCGGTTAGAACCGTTCATCCTGCGCTGGCTCAGGCCATTCCTCTGGCAAATGCACTTGATACCAGACCGATATATAATGGCTCAGGCGTATCAGTCGCAATTGTTGACAGCGGCGTGGATTATACACACCCAAGGTTAGGCGGTGGAGGTTTCCCGAACAGTAAAGTCATTGGCGGTTATGATACAGGTAATAACGACACTGACCCGATGCCGGTTGGCGAAGCACACGGCACTTGCTGCGCCGGCATTGCCGCAGGCCTTCTGGGAACTGTCGGAGATTATATCGGTGGCGTTGCTTACAATGCTAAAATTTATGCTCTTAAGCTTACAACAGATGAAGGAATATGGCCTACAGATTCAACACTGGCAGCATGGGATTGGTGCATAACACACAGGAATGATAACCCCGCCAATCCAATCAGGGCAATGAGCAATAGCTGGGGAGTGCCCGGTTATCCAATAAATAATGCTGCAGATGCAGACGCGTTTTCGCCTGCACATACAACAGCGGCACAGACCGCTGTCGATGCGGGCATAGCAATCCTTGCAGCATCCGGCAACGATGGCTTCGCGGGGCAGGGCATTTCCTGGCCGTCAGCTATGTCAAACGTAATCAGCGTAGGCGCTGTATATGATACGACAGACCGGGTTACTGAATACTCAAACACTGCTAATATACTCGATATTCTTGCTCCTGCAGACCCTGTCTATACAACTGATATTGTCGGAGCCGGCGGTTATAACCCCGGCGATTACTACCCATACTTTAACGGGACAAGCTCTGCCTGTCCATTCGCCGCAGGAAGTGTCGCAGCTTTGCAAAGTGCGGCAATGCAGTTAAGAGGCGCGCATCTGACTCCTTCACAGGTCAGAACGCTCTTAAGAATAACAGGCGATTCTGTTACGGATACAAAAGTCGCGATTACAAAACCCAGAGTAAACGTCGGCGCAGCAATTGCCTTGATGTCTCAGGCCGTGCCGATTTACCGTGAGACCGGCTCTACAATAACCGGCCTGGCACAAGATGCGAACGGCACCTGGATTATTGATGACCATAATAATATCTCCAAAGACCCGAATTTCTTGCTGGGATTTTACTTAAGCAGCACAGAGGCCATGCAGAACTTCAACAGTCCCTGCTTTGATATAGGTTCAGACACTGCGGCCAATCTCAACCTTAACAACTATACCACAAGAACCGACGGCGTAAAAGACAGCGGTATTGTTGACCTCGGCTATCATTATGATAGCGGCGTGCCGAGTTATACCTTGCGGGTAGAGACCGACTGCAACGACGCAAACGGCACAATCGAAGCGCCTTATATACCAGGCCATACCTATAATCTCTATGCGGGCGCCGCAGTAAGATTTCACGCGATTCCAGATGTCAACACCAGAGTGGCCGCATGGATTCTCGATGGCGTCGAATCTGAAACACACAACACTTACTTTAATATAGTAATGAACGGACCACATACCGTTACGGTCAGATTTGAGTCTTACTCTCCCGGTAATCTGATTGTTCCCGATGAATATGCAACTATTCAGGAAGCAATAGATGCAGCCGTAAGCGGCGATACTATTTACATATACAGAAAAATTAGCGGCTTGCCGCACTATATTACCGACCCTAACGGTTTTGATTTCAAAGGCAAAGCCATAACTATACGTTCTGAAAATCCGCAGGACCCGAACGTCGTGGCGACAACTATAATAGACTGCAATAACAGGGGACGAGCTTTTATCTTCCAGAACGGCGAAGATGCGAACAGTATTATTGAGGGTCTTACTATAATCAACAGCTTGTCCGCGGGCGCTATAGCTGTCGGCGTGCGGACAGACCCGATTGACCCCAATCGTCTGAGCGGCATTGATGCAACCGGCAATGGTTTCGGCGGAGCCATCTTTATCGGCAGAAATACAAGTCCAACCATTCGCTACTGTGTCTTTTCAAATTGCGAGGTTGCCGGCGGCATCGGCAGTGACGGTGCGGATGGGTATAACCTGTTTCCTGATGACGTAAGAAACAGAGGCGGCGGCGGCAACGGCGGAAACGGCTACGGCAATGGCTACGGCGGCGCTATTTTCTGCGACCAGAACAGCAGTCCGACGATACTGGCCTGCACAATCAGTAACAGCATTGCACAAGGCGGTATCGGCGGCAACGGCGGAACCGGCGGAGACGGCACAACCAGCAAAATCGGCGGCGACGGCGGTAACGGCGGCAATGGTTCAGGCCGAGGTTATGGCGGCGCTATTTATGCGGCAGCAAACGCTAAACCAAAGATAGTCAGATGCAGCTTTATTGAAAATATAGCTTCAATGGGACTCGGCGGCCAAGGCGGCCGGCAGGGTCCGGGACAGATACCGGATGATCCGCCATTTGCGTATGACGGCTATGACGGTTCATCAATCGGCGCAGGTTTATCAGGTGCAATCTACTACGAAAAGGGTACAACAGTCGATATCAATGATTGCAACTTTATTAATAACACTATTGAAGCTGACACAACCGGCGTTTATGACACCGACGGCGGCGCTATCTACTGCGAACCTAACTGTGCCGGTATATCAATACTTAAAACCAATCTGACCGGCAATAAAGCTACGGGCGGCAACGGCGGCGCCATCAGGTTCGGTCCTAAAAATAATATCAAACTGGCAGACTGCTACTTTGGCGGCAATATCGCAGACGGTAACGGCGGCGCCCTGATAATAGGCACTCTAAATGACACCAACATCTGCAGACTCGACATTAATAACTGTGCCTTCACCGACAATATCTCAGGCGGCACAGGCGGTGCGATTATGGCCGCAAACTTCGATGCCAATTTCATCGACTGCTATATCAACAGGAACACAGCCCTGACCGGCGGCGGTCTGTACTTTACATCAAACGTATCAGCCGCGAGAATTTACGGCGGCACTATTATGCAAAATAAGGCCATCGGTGCAAACGCCGAAGGCGGTGGAGCTTATATATCGAATATGCCGCTTGAAATCGTCAACTGCCAGATAATCGGAAACAGTTCGTTCTACAGCGGCGGCGGCATTATGCTCAAAGGCCCAGGCACTACAACCTCGAAGATCCACAACTGTCTGTTTGTCGGCAACTCCGCCAATGCAAGGGGCGGCGCGATATATATCTCGCTCAACTCCTCGCCGAAAATAACAAGCTGCACTTTCAGCAAAAACGGATGCGAGCCGGGCGGTGCGGGCGGTGCGATATTCTTTGCTTATAACTGCTCGCCAACAATAAAAGACTGTATCTTTGACCAGACGAAACGAGTGGCTATTTATGCTAACAGCGCTGATTGCGACCCGAACATATCATACTGCCTGTTCAATAAAAACATACCCGGCGATTTCTATGACTATCAGACAGGCATTACATATGACACCAACGACGCAAACAATCCTATTGTTAATCTTACGGCCCTTAACAATGTAACCGACGGCAACAACATAGCAGGCAATCCGAATTTCTTGCCATCGGATTTGGGTAATTACTATCTCAGTCAGATACCACCCAATGCGAGCCAGAGTCCTGCTATAAATCACGGCAGCTCGCTGGCTGTGAATGTTAATGTCTTGCCAGATGATAATATGGCGGATTATACAACCAGAACCGACAGCAATGATACGGCAGTGGACGCCGGCGACGCAGGTCAGCTTGATATAGGGTTCCACTATATTGATATCGAGCCTAACTGGCCGAGAAGATTCAATCTTACAACAACCGCTATCGACAGCCACGGAGATATTGAGCCGCCAAGCGGCCAGTATTACGCAGGCACGACCATTGAGCTTACCGCCCTGCCCGACGCAGGCTGGCGAGTGAACAAATGGACAGGCACAGACAACGACAGCTCAACCAGTACGAAAAATTATGTTGTTATGATTCGAAACAGAGATGTTGCCGTATTATTCGAGCAGCCGAAAAATCTCTACGTACCAGGAGAATACACCTCTCTGCAGGATGCTTTTAATGCCGCCAAGAACGGAGATAAAATCATTCTTGCCAGAGGAACATATTATGGTTCAGAGACCAATTACGACTATTCAAAAATCATCGTTATTGGAAAGAACATCACAATTACCGGCACAAATCCGGACGACCCCTGTGTAGTCGCACAGACTATCCTGCAGGGTAACGGCTTTGTATTTATGAACGTTGACAGCGATATGGTTCTGGATGGAATAACCATTCAGGATGCCCACTACTATTATGGTAATATTGACTGCGGCTTAGAAGGGGCTCATGGGCCAACAGGCGACGGTATAAACGGCGGAAGTATCTTCGGCGGCGCTATTGCACTTTACAACGCTTCGCCGACAATCCGCAACTGTCGATTCGTCAGATGCTCGGCCCTTGCCAGTAATGGATGCAGCGGTACCGGCGAATACGGCGACGGCGGCTGGGCAGGTTACGCATGGGGCGGCGCTGTAGGTATCGATTCAACAAGTAATCCGATATTTAAAAACTGCCAATTTATAGACTGTTACGCTCAGGGCAGCAACGGTATGAACGCTACTGGTCGATGGGGCCACGGCGGAAACTGGGGCGACCCAAATGGCGGCATATATCATACCTGGGACTTTGGTCCTTATGAAGATTACTGGTATTACAGCGGCCGTGGCGGAGCTATTTACTGTATGGGCGGCAGCAAGCCCCAATTCGAAAAATGTCTCTTCCAGGGCAACATTGCCTACAGCGGCGTCTGCGGCATTAGCGGCAGCGCTAATATAGTAGGATACCCAATGGAGCATTATGCCATTGATTCATTCGGCGGCGCCGTTTATCTGGCGGCCGGAAGCGAAGCAAAATTTACGGACTGCAATTTTGTCAATAACGAAGCTCATACAAGAGGCCAGATAGCAGGTTCCGACCCTAATGTGCCTAATATAGATATATTAGAAACAGTAATAGCAGATACCGTTCTGTACGACTCGGTAATAAGCTACGGCGGCGGAATCTGCGCAGAAGGTACGGCAACACCGGTCTTCAAGGGCTGTACATTCAACAATAACCATGCCTGTGCCGGCGGCGGTATGTACTGGGAAAATTCAATCGCTCATATAAGCAGAAGCACTTTTGAAAACTGCATCGCTATGCTTGGAGGCGCTGTGTCGCTGATTGACAGCAATTCCATCTTATTCGAATGCGACTTTAGCGGAAATCAGGCAATCGACCCGGTAGGCCAGGGCGGCGCAATTTACTCTGCATCAAGTGCGTTAAAATTCTACGATTGCGAATTTAACGCCAACAACGCTTCGGCAAGCGGCGGCGCAGCATACTTTACAGGTGAGCTTGAGCCGAATATGCATAACTGCCTCGTTATATACAATAACGCCGGCAGAGACGGCGGCGGTGTATCGGCCAACTGGGATACACAGCTTTCTCTATCAAACTGCACCTTCTCGCAAAATAACGCGACAGGAATCGGCTTTATGGCCAGCTACGGCGGCGGCTTGAGTTGCGCCTATCAGGCTAATACGAAGATTATCAACAGCATATTCTGGAACAACAGAGCTGGTTACGGTCCGGAAATCTCGATTGGCAGCAACTTCGACGCCGCAGATAAACAAACGGCCGAGGTAACCATCTCTTACAGCGACGTAAAAGG
>JAPLMW010000079.1 GCA_026386845.1 Phycisphaerae bacterium | reverse complement strand
GACGCATGCCTGTCAGCAGGCTGGCGCGGGTGGGGCCTGAAATTGCCTGCTGGCAGTAACAGTTTTGAAATAGAATTCCTTCTTTGGCTAATCTGTCCATCCCGGGTGTTTTGGCATGGCGATCACCGTAAGCGCCAATCAGGGGTTTCAAGTCATCAACCGCGATAAATAGAATGTTCATTTGCTTTTGCTTAGTATTCTGTGGGGCATTCTGTGGAGCATTTTGTGGGGCATTTTGTTGAGCATTTGCGGTTGTCAGCGTCAGCCCTACCTGCGCGAGAACACCGAGTGATGTAAGAATTTTTTTCATTTTTTTCTGCCTTTCAAAAAAATAAGTCTTCTGTGCCTATGTTAATTATAGGCAGTCAACTTTTTTCTTTTTCCTGATTTCCAATAGCTCTGCCGCAGGCAAACTACCAAACCTGTTTTTGAAAATCAAGTCTTTTTTATCTCGAAGATATGTCCACCTGGGATTTCCCATTAGTTTTCATATCGTTTCCGCAAATATAATTCTAAAATCTGGTTTTCCAACAAAAAATACTATTTATTACAGCGTATTTCATAACCTCAAAAAACCGCGTTTTTAGGGCTAAAATCGGCCTATTTAAGAGGTTATGAAATGGCTTCTAGGGAATCCCCATTTAATTGAAACGTTATTAGGTTGCGTGATTTCTGTTTTGCCTTCAGTGGATAAAACTTTCAACAGTCCCGCTGTCCTTATTATCTGCGGCGGCTCATCATCATTTTTTCTTTGCTTTCGTCAACCGGCTTTCATCGGGCGAACCGGCGCGGTATTCGAACCAATCGAAATCAGCTACGATCGAGGATGGCTTTCCGTTCCCGCTGGCGTAAAGACCAACGAACGCGCCGGTGAAACCACCGGTTATTCGGCGACTCAGCGTAGTGGCATTAACCCCCGATTTCAGTTCAACCCATTTACCATCCTTCGCGGCGAAGGCGAAGTCATAAGCCGAAGGCCGGCCGGCGGAAGCTCGCAGCAGGACGGGTGAACCCGGAGATGGTTTTTCCGCGAGAACTGTATCCTTTCCGTCTCGCCGCTCAGTCAGGCGCAGCAGCACACGTCCACTCTCGCGCAGAATCTCCATGCGGAAATGGAAGTTATTGCTCTGCTCGACCACGAGTCCCGCAGACTCGCCATCGCGGGCGGGAGAAAATTCCATCGCGGTTGTAACGGTGAACGTGAGGTCGGTGATGCGGCGACCAACGAACGAAGGATTAGCCTGCTCGGCAAGCGTCTCTGGACGGAGTTTCAGCCGAAGCCAGCTCGGGCGATCGCCAATCGACCAGAAAGGTTCTCGCGGCGTGCGCAGGAAATTCCATTCGAAACCCAGTTCGGGTGAATCGAATTCCGTTCGCGCCGGCCTGGCAGGAAACGGATGCGGAGCGAGTTGCGGGCCGGGTGCGGAGATCTCGACGTGGCCCACGCCGGGATTCACAACCGGCCAATCGCCTTGCCAGACGATGCGGGCGAGAAATGTTTCGCGGCCGAGGTTGTAATCGAAGTCGCCGTAAGGCCGGACGCCGAGCAGCACCATCCACCATTCGCCAGAGAGAGTCTGCACGAGGTCGGCGTGGCCGGTGCAGGCGATGGGGAAGTCCCGACCGAGATGGCGGTGAGTGAGGATCGGATTCTTTCTGTTGCCCTCGTAAGGCCCGCGCACATTGCTGCTGCGAAAGACCGTAACAGCGTGGTTTTCGCCAGTGCCGCCCTCGGCGATGAGCAGATAGTAAAATCCGTTTTGCTTGTAGAGATGCGAGGCTTCCGCATTGGTTGCCCCGTGGAGCGCGCCTTCCTCCACGAGCACGGTGATTTCGCCAACGAGCGTGCCCTGCTTTAAATCGAGTTCTTGCAGCCAGATTTGGCGAAATTTGGATTCGGGCGGGATATTGTCCGGGCGGCGATTGCCGGTGTAGTAAGCCTTGCCGTCGTCATCGAAAAACAGCGAGGGATCAATTCCGGGAGCGCTCGTCAGGAATACCGGCTCTGACCACGGGCCGCGAGGATCGGCGGCGGTGACAAAGAAATTTTTGTGTGCTCCCTGTCCCACCAGTGTTGTAATCATATAAAAGAGACCGTCGTGGTAACGGAGAGTCGGCGCGTAGATACCCTGGGAAGCTTTGAGTCCATCCAGGTTGAGTTGCGAAGGCCTTGTGAGCGCATGGCCGATCTGCTCCCAGTGGGCCAGGTCGCGACTGTGGAAAATAGGCACACCGGGGAAGTATTCGAACGACGAAGTTGCCAGATAAAAGTCATCTCCTACGCGACAGATCGAGGGGTCGGGGTGGAAGCCCGGGATAATCGGATTCTGATAACTCCAGCCAGCCGCCGACTTCGCCGCTGCGGCAGAACAACCCGTCACGAGAACGGCCATTCCAAGGATAAGGGCCAGCGATAGGGTTTTGCAGAGTAATGATTTAGAGTAATTCATCTAAGATTTCCCATATAACCCTGTATATTCCTACTCAGCTACACCACTGATCTTCATTATCTAACAGAATATCAAATTTATATCTAAACTGGGATTTCCCATATAACATAGTATATTCTTGCTCAGCTACACCGCTGAGCTTCATTTCCAATAGAATACCAAACTTGTCTTGAAAAGTCAAGATTTTTAGCGTCTCTTTCTCAACATCACTGCACCGACGCCGAGCAGTAAAAGGGTTGCGGGTTCGGGGATACCTACTTGTAAATCAAGTTAAACAATTTGCTTGCCTGCTCAGCATCCATGGTTTTTAAGATTTTGTATTCTTCAAGGGCTGACACCTCGTCGCCTGTTTGTGAATATACAAAGCAAAGATTATAGCGTGCCTCAGCCAAAAGACTTGGCTTTTTCATTGTTTCGGTCTCCAAAAAACTCCAGAACTAATTTTATATAAAGCTACTCTATCTCACTCGGCAATCAATAAAAATCAAGCAAATTGTTGCCTTTTAATACATTATGAGATATGCTAATATCTATGAAAAGGTCAGAAACCGACCATATTGAGCGGCGGCTGGCCAATAAAATAAATAGGACAAGGAAGAAATGGCAAAGAGCAATAAAAACACTTGGATTCTTTGGTCAGAAGATGAGGTTAAGTTACTCAAGAAACTTTTCCCTAAAGGAAAGACAAGGCAAATAGCTGACCAAACAGGAAGGACATTTGCGGCAGTAAGGCAGAAAGCGTACGACATGGGACTCAAAACAAGAGAATGTCGTCTGTGGTCAGCCGATGAAATCAAACTACTCTATAAACTATACCAAAATCAGACGGTACAAAGCATAGCAGGTATACTTGGGCGGCCTTTGAATGCAGTATGTAAAAAGGCTTTGAGCCTCGGTATGAGAATAGGCATATTTCACCCCACCTGGTCAATTCAGGAAGACTCACTGCTCAAGAAATTGTATCCAACAAATACTGTGACGGATATAGCGAAAAGAATTGGGCGGTCTGTCCCAGCGGTATGGGGCAGAGCGTTTCTATTAGGACTTTCCGACGGTCGTGTTTGGTCGAAAAAAGAATTGAATCTGTTAAGGAAGCTTTATCCAAGTAAAACAGCACTGGAAATAGCCAATAAAATTGGAAGGACTGCGGCGGCAGTAAGGCATAGAGTAGTCGTATTGGGACTGGAGAAAAGAAAACAAA
>JAPLMW010000030.1 GCA_026386845.1 Phycisphaerae bacterium | reverse complement strand
CAGGTTTTGCGACCGCGATTTACTATCTTGCTCCTTCTGACAGCAGGCAATGTCAGGCCGCCAGTTATTCGGGTAGTTCCTATAATGGAGCTGCTGACTCTGATAAACCTCAAGATAACGTAAGTGCTTTATTTAAAAGGTATTACGACAAGGCCGCTGCCAGTTTTGGCAATATGGACAAAAAGGAGCTTAAAGCCGCGTTTAATCGTGGCATAGCCAAGGTGAAAGAGATGGCTAAAAGCAGCCAAAATACCCAAAATACGACGGTTGAGGGGGCTGAAGACAAGTAATTAGCGGCAGTGGTTTTTGAGGGTTTTGCATAGGTGCGGGGAAAAAAGACTTGACAAGGCCGGAAATAAAGAGGTAGAATACAGTTTAGCAAAACAGTTGACTGGCCGGCAAAGGGAAGTTTTAGCGCGTGCCTTTGATGAGGACAGATGCGCATGAGCGATTGCTTTATTAGTGCCTGAGTTCATGCTCGTGTGCATTGATTTACGGACGGGCAAGAAGTATCCGGAACAGGTACAAAAGGGTTTTCGTTTTTCACAGCGGCTGACCATGCGTGGGCAGCCTTTTTTATTGACATATCGAGGAACACTACATAATAATAATACCATAAAATTTGATTAGAAAAGAGAGGGTGTTATTATGATAAAACAATTCATTGCAGGAAGCTGCTATTCATACGTTCTAAGCTCAAATAATGAAGCGTTAATTATCGACCCACATATAAGCTTAATAGAGGAGTACAAAAAATATTTGACGAAAAATAATCTTGCGCTGAAATTCATAGTCGATACACATACCCACGCCGACCATTTTTCCTCGGCTGCGGTATTAAAGAAACAATTTGGCGTACCAGTCTTAATGCATGAAAAAGCCGTATCCAGCGTCGCGGACAAACGGCTTAAAGATAACGACCAGATAGATATAGGCTCTGCCAAAATTAAGGTAATATACACGCCGGGACATACTGACGATGCGATAAGCCTATACGGAGAGGACAGATTGTTTTCGGCCGATGTGCTATTAATCGGAAGCGTCGGCAGAACGGATTTCCAAAACGGCTCACCCGAATCAATGTTCGATACCCTCCAAAAATTAAAGACCCTGCCCGATGAGACTATCCTGTGCCCCGGACACGACTATCATGAACAACGAACGTCAACTATAGCTAAAGAAAAAGAAAATAATCCATTCCTAAAGGAAACAAATAAAGAGAACTTCGTGAAGAATATGCGTTCGAAAGTAATTCCCAAGCCTTTTAATATCGACAATATCGTACGGGTGAACCAGAAAGGCGAAGCAACATCGTTAGAGATGATTTCGCCGCAAGATGCGGCATCACTTTTAAAACAAGACCCCCAGACGAAAATTCTGGATGTGCGTTCTGCTATGGAGTTTAGTCAATCGCATATCGAACCTTCAATTAATATACCGATAGATATGCTTTCAAACAAAATCGGCGAGCTAAGTCAATCCAAACAGAAATATCTTGTTCTCTGTCATAGCGGGACCCGTGCGGCTATGGCCGCGGATATGCTTTTGCAGTCAGGAATCCATACAGTAAAGGTAATAGAAGGCGGCATCGCACACTGGGAAAAAGAAAAACTGCCGGTCATTAAAGGACAAGGCGGAATGTCACTGGAACGGCAGGTTCGAATTATAGCCGGAAGCCTGGTATTGCTTGGAATAATAATGGCGGCTCTGGTGCACTGGGTATTCATATTTATTTCGGTTTTTGTCTGCTGCGGCCTGATTTACGCCGGCCTTACCGATAATTGCCTGATGGGAATGCTGCTGATGAAACTGCCGTATAATAAAAATCTTTATAAAACCAAGTTGGGCGGTGGAGGATGCTCTATCAGTTAAGAACAGGGGAGAAAAATTGAAGATTGAATATTGAAAATTTAACATTGAACCCGCCGTCGCTAAAGCTATGGCGGACAGGCACGAATTTACACGAATTACGTTCACCACAGAGCCACAGAGAAAATTAAGATATATAACAATTTTTTTAAGCCTTTTTATATGAGTAAAATTTGCAGGGAGTTTAAGAACCGACCATTCCACTGGTATATAGCGCGAGAACACAGAGTTTTTAATGAACCCTGCCATCCGTCTTTGTCAAGGGCGAGATATTAATTTTGGATTCTGCTATTTGGCAAACTGGGGCAGTTTCGGCAGATATTTTTCAGGTTCTTTGTTGAACTCCGCTTTGCACTGCTCGCAGCAGAAATAAACTTTTTTGCCCTGATACTCAACAAATATATCCTTGTTTACCGGGCCGCCCATAACCGGACAAATCGTCTGCTCTGCGGCAGCGGCTTGGGCAGGCTGAGCCCCAGATTCAGAAGCAACAGGTGCCGGGGGCGGCGAAGATTGTTTTTTGCAGCCGTTGACGGAAACAGTCCCAATAATCAAAAAGGCCACCAGTAAAACTATTGAACCGGACATTTTTGTGTTTTTCATTTTATATTCCTTATAAAAAATTATGTAGCCACCAAGACCCTAAGACACAAAACTTTTTAATCGCTGATTACGCTGATTCCATTGATTTTCATTAACCACGAATCCATTCGGCAAGGCTCAGGACAGGTGAACACGAATTTTTTAAGCCACAGAGTTCACCGAGCGACACAGAGAATTTAGACACAGATTAACACTGTTTGTTTCAACGGCAATAACAATTGCCCTAAATTCAAAACGGCAAGCCTTGCTTGCAAGTAAACTTGCCGCCGGCCAGCCGTCTTGAATTCACGGCTGCGCCTTTGTTGAAACAAAACACGGTTCAAAGGCCTTGTTGAAACAAAAAAACTGCATAGTTGATAATCCCGCCTGTGGCGGACAAGTTCAAATGATATTTGATTTTACCACGAAGAATACGAAGAAACACGAAGAAAATAAGGATATTGCCGGTTAATTCAAAATTTTTCTGACCCCTTTAATTTTCTAGTAGTTTACTTACTTCTTTATTTGCCTATGCTGGTTTTTTCATTCGATAACGGTAGCGGTTCTTTCATTAATACTTGTCTCTGCATAAGTATCCATAACTCATCTATTGCTTTCTTATCAACTTTAGGAACTCCGTTTCTTGATGTTTTAATGCGAACTGTGCAAACTTTTGGTGATATTTCCCTTATCTGTATTGACACCGTAAATTTTATATCTTCTATAGAATGAGAAATCCAGAAGCGGTCAGCAGACTTATCAATAGCTTTTGTCCCTGTGAGCAGTCCGCCCTGTCGGTCAGACATAGCAATTGTATACCCCGCATCAAAAAGAGCACCGGAAACAGCATTATATGTCTCGCTCATATTGGCGTCCACTTCACGGGTTTCAATTGCGTTAAGTTGAGCTTGAGAAATCTGATTTGACTCTTGACAACCAGTTAAAAGCAACAGCGAAGAAAAACTGATACAGATTAAAATTTTGCGCATTTTACTCCTCCATTAAAACCGAGTCACACTCATTCGATAATCAATGACCTTGTCATTTGAATCAAAATAGATAATAAGCATTGTGGATGTAGAGGAAGACTGAGTTTTGCGTCCTCCAACACCGGCAAGGAGTACAGTCAGGTAGCCGTCCGAAGACTCTACATCGTAGCGAATCTTATCGTATGTCCAAACCTGTATGTTGTCTTTGTGGGTAACTAGGTCGGGTGGACCAAAAATTTCCGTTACTTCCGCTTGAGTAGTTTGACCTTTAACAATTGTTTTCTTGGCCATACCTGCGGTAAGGTTGCTTTCGGTTGGAAGAGGTGAGGTATTGCTTTCTGCACAACCAACACTGTATATCATTAAGAAGGATAAATATATTAACAGCATTGTCACTATTGTCGCTCTCATCTTTATTCCTTTCAAAGATTTCTCCAAATTTGACTTGATATGATTGTATGCTTATCGTGCTGCAAAGCAAGGGAAAAGGGGGGAAACATAAACGAACCCCGCCAAAGTATTGGCGGGGCTAACCACGAAACAAAAGTAGTGAAAAGTGTGTAATTAAAGGTTAAAATGAAGATATGGCGAAGTTTAAACTTATTTCAAATTTTGAGCCGAAGGGCGACCAGCCAGAGGCCATAAAACAACTTGCCGATAACCTAAAATCAGGCAGGCAGTTCCAAACCCTATACGGCGTTACAGGAAGCGGAAAAACCTTTACAATGGCTAACGTTATCGCTCAATACCAAAGACCTGCACTTGTTATCAGCCATAATAAAACCCTCGCGGCACAACTATATGAAGAATTCAAATCGCTTTTCCCAAACAACGCGGTCGAATACTTTGTCAGCTATTACGATTATTACCAACCTGAGGCATATATACCGCAGCGAGACATCTATATCGAAAAAGATGCTTCGAGAAACGATGAATTAGACAGACTCCGTCTTGCGGCGACGACAAGCCTAACGAGCAGGGACGATGTAATTATTGTCGCATCGGTATCGTGCATTTTCGGTTTGGGTTCGCCTGAAGATTACAAGGCAAGCGTTATTGCAATCAAAATCGGCGAGACTGTCGAGCGAAATGAATTATTAGGCAAGCTGGCGGATTTGCAATACGCAAGAAACGATATTGATTTTCATCGCGGGACATTTCGAGTTCGAGGCGATGTTGTGGAATTATGGCCGAGCTATGAATCTTTCGCCGTGAGATTGGAATTTTTCGGCGATGAAATAGAAAAGATAAATTATATCAATCCGACAAGCGGAGAAATCCTCGCGGCAGAGAAGCAATTGTTTGTTTATCCTGCCGGTCATTATGTAATGCCAGCGGACAGGATTGAATTCGCTGTTGAAAGCATAAAAATCGAGCTTGCCCAGCAGTTAATGAAACTGCGGCAAGAAGGGAAATTGCTTGAAGCGCAGAGGCTTCAGGCAAGGACGGTTTACGATATAGAAATGCTCAAGGAAGTTGGTTTTTGCAGCGGGATTGAAAATTACTCAAGGCATTTGAGCGGCTTGCCGGCAGGGACAAGACCTTATACGCTGATTGATTATTTTCCAAAGGATTTTCTTTTGTTTATTGACGAGTCGCACGTAACTGTGCCGCAGATTCGGGCGATGCACGCGGGAGACAAGAGCAGAAAAGAAGTCTTAGTCGAACACGGGTTTCGACTGCCGAGCGCGATGGATAACAGGCCGCTGCGGTTTGAGGAATTTCAGCAGAATTGGCGGAATGTAATATTCGTTTCGGCGACGCCTGCGGAATTTGAATTGAACCTTAGCAAGGGGGCGGTAGTCGAGCAGGTTGTCCGGCCGACGGGCTTGATTGACCCGGAGATATTTGTTCAGCCTGCTTCGAACCAAGTGCCTCATCTGCTGGACCAGATTGAAAGGCACGTTCAGGCGAAACAGCGGGTATTAGTTACGACACTTACGAAAAGACTTGCTGAAGATTTGTCTTCATATATCACGAAGAAGGGGTATCGCTGCCGGTATCTGCACAGTGAAATAAAAACGCTTGAGCGAGTTGTTATTCTTCGCGATTTGCGATTGGGCGAGTTTGATGTATTGGTGGGAATAAACCTTTTGCGTGAAGGACTTGATTTGCCGGAGGTTTCATTAGTGGCGATACTCGATGCGGACAAGGAAGGATTCCTCAGGAGCCAGACTTCGCTGATTCAGACCATAGGCAGGACAGCGAGAAACGTTGACGCGAAGGTGTTTATGTATGCCGACAGGATAACGGATGCGATGCAAAAAGCAATTGACGAAACGAATCGGCGGCGTAAAATACAGGAGCAGTATAATAAAGAGCATAATATTACGCCTGAAACGATAAAAAAACAGATTTATAGCGGCCTGCAGGACAAATTGAAGGCGCGGCAGGCTGCTCAGAAGGCGATAAGCCTTAGCGATGATGAATATGACGCCGCTGAAATAGCGGCACAGATTGAGAAGGAAATGCTGGAAGCTGCAGAAAAGCTTGATTTTGAACGAGCGGCGTTTTTAAGAGACCAGCTTAAGGAATTAAAAGAACTGCCGGAAATAGGGAAAAAGAAGTAAGGAAGTAAAGAAATAAGGAAGTAAGGAACGTCGCCTTATCGGCGACGGCTAAACGAGATTGCCGCGGCTGAAGCGGCCTCGCAATGACGAAAAGGAATAAGATGAAAACATTGGATTCTGAAAGAGTAAGCAAACTTATTGATATGGCCATCGAAGAAGATTATGGCGGAAGAGACCCTTCGAGCGAATTGATGATTCCCGCCGGCGTGAAGGGAAAGGCTTATATTATAACGCGCGAGGAAATTGTTGTGTCGGGTATGCTAATCGCCAAAGAAACGCTGAAAAGGTATGACCCGAAACTGAAATTAAAGATTCTCAAACGCGATGGACAACGCGCCAATGTCGCCGACAGGCTCGGCGTAATAGAAGGGCCGGTGCGGTCGATGCTGACTGCAGAACGTGTTATACTTAATTTTCTTCAGAGATTGTGCGGCATAGCAACTATGACTTATAAATATGTTCACGCTGTCCGCGGCACGAAAGCGAAAATTTACGATACAAGAAAAACAATTCCCGGCTGGCGCGAGCTTGAGAAATACGCCGTGCGCTGCGGGAAAGGACATAATCACCGCTTCAATCTGAGCGAAGCAGTGATGTTCAAGGATAATCATATTGTGCAATTAGGCAAAAATTTGACGGCGAGACTTAAAAAGCTCGTAGAAAAGGCAAGTGAAATCGACAGCGTAAAATTCATTTGCGTTGAGGTTGACCACGTTGACGACCAGCTTAATTATGTTTTGAAAGTGCCCGGCATAGATGTTGTGCTGCTCGATAATATGGGGCAGTGGCAGTATAAGCACGCCGTTGCGATGCGAAATAAAATGTGCGGCAGCAAACCGCTTCTCGAGGCAAGCGGCGGGATTACGCTGAATAACGTAAGGCAAATCGCACTTTGCGGCGTCGACAGGATTTCTATAGGAGCGATAACCCACAGCGCTGTGTCGGTAGATATCGGTCTCGACAGGGAATTCTGATAATTTAAAAATCAAAATTAAAAATGCAAAATTGCGGAATCTGCCTGCGGCAGATAATTATTTTTACTATCTCCAACAGATATGACCCAGTATGCTGCTTTAAATTCTGATATTATAGAATCCGGTCTGGATACAAACAGGATTGGTTCGCAGATAATTATTTATAAAAGCACTTCAAGCACAAACGACATTGCCGCCGAGTATGTCAGAGGAGGCAAAAAGAACGACGGCCTTGCTGTTTTTGCCGAGAGCCAGACGGCCGGCAGGGGCAGAAGAGGAAATAAATGGCAAAGCGGAGACGGAAAAAGTATTCTATGCTCAATTCTTTTGTATGAACCCGATATCAGGCCGGATACGCTAACCATAGCCTGCGCTGTCGCTGCGGCTGAATCAATAGGCCGATGCGGCAGAAACGATGCTAAAATCAAATGGCCGAACGATATTCTACTGGACGATAAAAAAGTCGCGGGTATTCTGGTTGAAGCGTCTGCGACGAAAAACAAAAAAAAGTATTACATCGCGGGTATCGGCATCAACTGTCATCAGAAAAAAGAAGACTTTTCCGATGAATTGAGCCGGACGGCCACAAGTATTGATATTCAAAGCGGCGGCATTTGCGACAGAAATAGAATTGCCAAGAGACTGCTTATAAACCTTGACCATTATGTAACCG
Organism: Phycisphaerae bacterium; assembly: GCA_026386845.1. Lineage (GTDB taxonomy): Bacteria > Planctomycetota > Phycisphaerae > Sedimentisphaerales > UBA12454 > JAPLMW01. The sequence goes on along the minus strand of JAPLMW010000030.1, from coordinate 4,978 downwards.
GCGGGCTGGAAAATACCGGCGAAATTGTTGAAAAATGGCGAAGTATGAGTATCCTGCTGGGAAAACGTATTACCGTCGAACATAACGGCAGAAAATTTACAGGAAATTGTATCGGTATTGAGCCTATTGAAGGACTTGTGTTGCAGCTTGAGCGAGGCGGAGTTAAAATGTTCGATGCGGCTTCCACTACGGTAGTGAAAATTGAATTAACGGAGATAGATAATGGCTGAAAAATTTGATGTTGCGGTAATCGGCTCAGGGCCCGGCGGATATGCGGCTGCGATAAGATGCGCGCAAAAAGGCGGAACTATCGCAATTATCGAAAAAGAACAAATCGGCGGGACCTGCCTTAACAGGGGCTGTATCCCATCGAAGGCTCTGCTTGCATCGGCTCATATTTTGACAATCGCAAAAAATGCTTCGCTTATGGGAGTTGAAATCGAAAATCCGAAAGTGAACTGGAATAAGATGCAGACACGCAAGGATGCGATTGTTGCAGGGTCCGGAAAAGGGCTTGCCGGTCTTATACAGAGCAACAAGATAAAAATCTTTCAGGGACAGGGTTTTGTCACTGCGAAAAATAAAATTGCTGTTGAAGGGAGTAATCCTGCCCAGATTGAGGCTAAAAAAATAATCATTGCCACCGGCTCAGTGCCGATTGAAATTCCGGCGGTCGCGTTTGACGGCAAAAATATAATAAGCAGCACCGAGGCGTTAAACCTCAGCCATATACCCAAATCAATGATTATAATCGGCGGAGGCGTTATAGGCTGTGAAATGGCCTGTATCTACGCGACGGTCGGCTCAAAGGTTACTATTATCGAGGCGATGCCGAACATTTTGCCTTTCGAAGATGAATGGGTCGGACAGTTATTAACCAGAGAATTAAAGAAAATCGGCATAGATGTTATTACAGGCAAAAAGGCGGCTGCCTGTGAAAAATCGGATTCGAATGTAAAACTTTCTCTCGAAGACGGGCAGACAATCGAGGCTGAAAAAGTTCTGGTCTCCATCGGCAGAAAAGCATTTTGCGACAGCCGGACTATTAAAACTCTATCGCTCGAGATGAATCCCGTTAGAGACAACAAATCAGACAGGCCGGACTCCGAATCAACTGAGGCAGCCTCAAAAGCGGTTGTCTCTAACGGGATGAACGGCTCGGCGATAAAGGTCAATGAAAAAATGCAGACGAGCGCTGCCGATGTTTATGCGATTGGCGATGTTGTCGGAACGACTTATCTTGCTCACGGCGCATTTCTTGAAGCTGAAGTTGCCGCTGAAAATGCAATGGGCGGCAACGCTTGTATAAAAGATTATTCTCTTGTGCCCAGGGCGGTTTATACGTTTCCAGAAGTTGCCTCGGTCGGCAAAAACGAAACCAGATGTAAACAGATGGGCATTGATTACACAATCGGCAGGGCGTTTTTCAAGGCGAACGGCAGAAGTCTTGCACATAATGAAACAACCGGCGAAGCAAGAGTTGTGCGAGATAAAAAAACAAATGAAATCATCGGCATAACAATGGTCGGTGCCGCTGTTACCGAAATGATTGCCTGCGCAAGGGCTCTTTTGGGGAATAAAGAGCCAATCTGTGAGATTTCATTTGCCCATCCGACCGTTTCTGAAGTGCTAAAAGAAGCCTGGGAAGATGCCTTTGGAATCAGCCTGCATACCCCGCCAAAAAGGTGATTCGGCACTTAAAAACCGCATTTTTGCTCAAAAAACGCGGGTTTAGAGATGTGAAACGTATTATTAAGATTTGTGACAGAGTGGTACAATAAGAGGCGAAACCGTCATTTAGGTCCGAATAAAACTGTTTACTATTGACATCACCATATTATTTTGCTACAATATTAGTTTGTAGTAATTGCGGGCGAAGACAAGGCCTGCGTCAGACAAATCTATTTTCCACGCCTGGTTTTTAAACCTTCGGCAGGCGCAAGGGAGGAAGACTTCTAAATGTTGAATGTTAAAAAAGTTGGTAGTCGTACGTTTACTGAACAGCTTGCAGGCAAGCTGAGGGCGATATGTTCATTGCAGAACAGGCAGTCGCACAAGGAGCTGGAATTGCCGGTGTTCGACGAGATGATTGCCAAGTATCTTATAGTGCTTACCGTCAGCGTAATCGTCTATGGCGGTCTGCTTAGCCTCAATGACTTCAGGTCTTTGCTGGATGATATCCGCTCGAGCAGGTTTGGCGCAATGTATCTCTTTGCATTCAGGATTTTTCTGGGTTTGAATTTAAGCGTGTTTTTGTGGAGGGTTCTGCTCGTTCTCAAATACAGGCCGGTCAAGAGCTGCTCCGACAAAAAGCTGCCGAAGTGTACCGTAATTGTTCCCGCGTATAATGAGGGCAGGGGAGTGTTAACAACATTAGAGAGCGTTGTGCAGAGCGATTATCCCGCCGACAAGCTGCAGATTATCGCAATTGATGACGGCAGTGCCGATGATACGTTTGAATGGATAAAAATCGCGTGCAGGAAAATGCCGGGGCGGATAGAAAGCGTGCAGTTTAAAAAGAATCGGGGAAAGAGACAAGCGATTTTTGAAGGCGTTGTGCGGGGCAGAGGGCAAATTATCATTACAATCGACAGCGATTCGGTAATAGAGCGGCAAACACTCCGCAGGCTGGTCAGCCCGTTTATGAGCGACCAATCCGTAGGGGCTGTCGCCGGCAATGTCCGGGTTCTTAATTACAGCGAAGGTCTTATCCCCAAGATGCTCGATGTGATTTTCGCCTACAGCTTTGATTTTTCGCGTGCGAGCCAGAGTATGGTTAATACCGTATTCTGTACGCCCGGCGCACTTTCGGCATATCGAAAGGAAGTCGTTGTGAAAAACCTTAATGTCTGGCTTAACCAGACCTTTCTCGGGGAAAAAGCCAATATCGGCGAAGACAGGGCGCTGACAAATATGATTTTAAACGACGGCTGGAGCGTGAGATTTCAGTCGAATGCCGTTGTTTATACAATGGTGCCGACCGCTTACGGTAAACTCTGCAAAATGTTTCTGCGATGGGCGAGAAGCAATGTTCGTGAAACGCTGGCTATGGGAAAGTTCATATTCAGGAAATTCCGCAGCGGTTCGATGAGCGGTGCGAGAATAAACTTCATAATGTCGTGCACAAATCTTATTGTTCCTCAGGCAATCGCAAGTTTATTTATAGGCTTTATATATGTGCAGCCGCAGGTATATCTTTCTCAAATTATGCTCGGCACTGTTATAGCCGCGACGGCGCCGGCTGTTTTTTACGCTCTGCAGAAGAAAAATTCAGATTCGCTCTGGGCTTACGCTTATGGCTTGTTCTGGTTTGTGGGACTTTGGTGGATAACGCCGTGGGCTGTTGTAACCTGCCGAAACGGCAACTGGCTTACCCGGCAGCTTCCAAAAGGAAAGCCTCAATCGGCTGGTAAAAGAATTATACAACTGAGCCTCGAAGCCGCCGCCTGAGAAACACGTCCTTAAATATTATCACACAGATAACCGCCGTCTATCGGCAGTGTAACGCCGGTAACAAACTGCGCGGCATCAGAAGCGAGAAATATCGTAGCGCCCGTCAAATATTCCGGCAGACCAAACCCGCCCATCGGAGTCTTTGCAAGGACGTCTTTGCCTCTCTGCGTCGGTGTGCCGTCGTCGTTTAACAATAACTTTCTGTTCTGGTCGGCGATGAAAAAGCCGGGGGCTATCGCATTGACCCTTATGCCGTATTTCGCCAGCTCCTTGGCGTGTCCCATAGTCTGGTTCATAACGGCTGCCTTGGCTGATGAGTAAGCCCATATCCCAGAAAGGGGATTGTAGCCGGCCATTGAAGCGATGTTAATAACGCTACCCTTTATTTTGTTGTCTATCCAGTATTTCGCGATGTGCTTAGTCGGCAGGATGCAGCCCGCAAGCAGATTAAGTTTCATAACGAACTCAAAATCTTCAGTCTTTACGTCAACCAAAGGCCCTTTGCCTCTATTGCCGCCGGCGCCGTTTAAAAGTATCTCGACCGAGCCGTAAATCTTAATCGATTTTTCCAGCGCCTTGGCGATTGAGTCCTCCTCCATCAGGTTTACTTCAACGAAAGAAACTTTCTTGTTATCGCCGCAGGCTTTCGCTATCACGTCGGCTTTTTCCTTCATCGCATCGGGTCTTATATCCCAAAGGATTATATTTGCGCCCGCGCAGGCGAAGCCTTCGGCTATTGCGCTGCAAAGAGTTCCGCCGCCGCCGGTTATAATTGCCGTTTTGCCGTTAAGTCCGTATTTTTTGTCAAGATAAGACATTTTTTACTCCTGTTCTTTTTCGTTTTAAAATAACTTTTTTATTATACCACTTTGTGTTATAAAGTCTGTAGTAAAAAAAGGAGGTATTTTAAAAATGTTTGTAGTCCATATATATGTTCAGGCCAAGCCGGAATACATCGAAGAATTTAAAAAAGTCTGCGTGGAAAACGCGCAAAACAGCGTAAAAGAGCCGGGCATTAAGCGTTTTGACGTTCTTCAGCAGTCCGATGACCCGACGCGGTTTGTTCTCGTCGAGGCATATCTTGACGAAATCGGCGTTACACAACATAAACTAACTGCTCATTACAACAAATGGCGACAGGTCGCTGAGAAAATGATTGTCGGCGAAAGAACAAGGGTGCGATATACGCCTATCTGGCCGGGAAAATATTGAAAATTCCTTTCCCAATATAGTTTGATAGGATATAATACATTATATGATTAAAAAAGTAGTAGCCAAAAAACGTTTAGGCGAGTTTTCCGAAATAAGAGAAAATCTCGAACATTGGCTTAGCAAAACACCGCAGGAGAGATTAGCTGCCGTTGATCTTTTAAGACGTCAAAGATATGGGGAAATAAGGCTTCAAAAAGTTGTGCGAATTATCAAATTGAAAACACATAAACGCAAGATAGAAAATTAATCACGAATCAACACGAATTCAGGCATATTTAGCCGCCAGTTTCACAAATATTCAATCTTCATTCTT
>JAPLMW010000089.1 GCA_026386845.1 Phycisphaerae bacterium | reverse complement strand
TTCCATCGCTCCGGCAGCACCAGAAGCACTAATACTTGGCTCGTCATTGAGCGACTTATTCTCAATCCTTATGTGTGTACCTGTCTCTGGTTCGTAGTAGTCGCCAACATAATCTCCACTATCAAAATGATTCGGCTCAACTGTGCTGCTAAAGCCTATCCAATCGATATGCTCTGGGTCAGAATAGTCAGTACCACATTGCGAAATGTCGTAACGGAAATTCAAATCAGGATGCTGGGGGTCATAACCTTTAAGTGCATCGGAATAATCAGCAGTTGAATATGAAGAAAATTGGGCAGGATAGTAAGTTCCAGTCGGATGAGAGTGTAAAAACTGGAAGAAACGAAGGTCTTGGATTGTATTATGGTCTGTTCTTATGTTCTTTATTGTATAGGTCATAACACAGACCCACTGCTCGCTTTTTACATAAGCAGAATTGCCGTTGGCGTCGATAAAACTCAACGGTGAATAACCATCTTCGTCGAGGTCAACCAGATTGTAATCAATCGTAACTCTGATTTGATTTGTTTCAACCATACTCCGTGCTGTATCGATGTTATCAATCGGATTGCAGGGGTCGTTCCAAGAACTATAAGAACCATCATTAAAATCCGTATCCGGGTCCCAATACGGATAGCTAAAATGCTGCTCGAGCCACATGCTCTCATTATTTCGGATGCCGGAGAAATAAATCGCGGCTGCGAAGTCACCACTGAGAGTCTCATGACTTTGTGGCTCCCACTCTTCTGGATTCCAATTGAGGTGTCGTTCCGCAACTCCCCAATACCAGCCATCAGAATAACCAGATGGGTAAAAATCAAAGGCAACTCCACCATCCCATGCCTGATCATCATTTGTATATACTCCAAATGACTCGCCTGTTGCATACAAAAGCGATGGACTAATAAACAAAACAAAAATGAACAAACAAATTAAGGATAATCCGTAAAAATTCTTTTCAGTGAACATATATTCCTCCTTTGAATGTAAAGCATCCAATTTGAGTTTATAAATTGAAAAATTAACCTCTAAATTTTCTTACGCCCAAAATACCTGCAAGTAAAAGTGATATAGTTGCGGGTTCAGGAATTTCATGGAAAACGATATTAGCGTTTTCTATACGAGCAAGAGTAATAGTAAATTCTGTACCATCGGCCCAGTAACCATGTACATATTTTTCACCATATTCTCCCATAATTAAATCTCGACCGTAAAAGTTTACCGTGCCGGTGTCAGGATAAATCCAAGCATGTTCTATTCCACCAGATAGATTCAGAATACTATCATCATGCAAATTAATAAAGGCAGATGTATCCCCACCTGATATATTCAACGTGGAAGTGTTGTATGTATTAAAACTCCAAGTAACAACCCCGCCAATCATATCCACTGTTGCAGTATTCCAGATATTGACGGTGTCAAAGACATTTCCATCGGTGATAGTGCCGTCGGTGTAAAAATCTATCGTTGTCGCGTTAACCCAGACCGGCAACAATAGAATTGCAAAAATGATTTTCCATAACCTCGTTTTCACGACTTCTTTTCCTTTCCTCAAAAACAAACTTATTTTCAGTATCATTATACCATATCTTAAGCCCTGAAAAAAAGAAAAAAAACAAGAAAAAAACGGCAAAATTGCTAAAAAACTTTCAAACACGCACGATTTACCCATTTGCCAAAAACTGCCTATTTCTGCCTTTAGGTAAGGTTTGCCATATCCTTATTTAACACTCTTATGCCTCAAAGTAACTATCGACAAGGGCCTTAATCGGGCGGTATAATATGTGTATGCCCGAAACAAGAGACAAAAAGTCATTATTTTCAGACATCGAAAAGACTCAACTACAGTCAAACGCGCCACTTGCGGCGAGAATGAGGCCGGAAAATCTTGAGGAATTTATCGGCCAGAGAGACTTCATCGCACCGGGAAAACTGCTCTACAGAATGCTGCAGGCACAAACACTCAGCAGTCTTATCTTTTTCGGCCCGCCGGGAACAGGCAAAACCAGCCTTGCTAATATCATAGCCAGGCAGGCAAACGCTGACTTTTTCTATCTCGGCGCCCCTGCCGCCAGCGTCGCGGATATCCGTGAAATAATCGGCAAGGCAAAAGATAATCTGCTGGCCAAAAACCGCAAAACCGTCCTGTTCATCGATGAAATTCACCGCTTTAACCGCGCCCAGCAGGATGTTCTTTTAAACGATGTCGAGTCCGGCATAATCATTCTTATCGGCGCTACCACAGAAAACCCGTACTTTGCCATAAATTCGCCTTTGATTTCACGAAGCACTATCTTTGAATTCAAACCGCTCGAAAAGGCTGATATTATCCAGCTCCTGAAAAGAACATTAACCGACAAAAAACGCGGACTGGGCTTATTAGACATCCGGGCAGCAGATGACGCTCTCGAATATATAGCCATTATGAGCGATGGCGACGGACGAAAGGCACTTACCGCCCTTGAAATAGGAGTAATGTCACAGAAAAACGCCGGCGCTGAGGCTATAAAATTCGACCTCGAAACCGCAAGAGAATCCATACAGCAAAAAGCTATCTATTTTGACCCAACAGGCGATACGCACTACGACCTCGCAAGCGCACTGCAGAAAAGTATGAGAGGCTCCGACCCTGACGCAACTGTTTACTGGCTGGCAAGGCTTATTGCCGGAGGCGAAGACCTGCGCTTTATCGCAAGAAGAATCGCCGTCTGCGCCGCTGAAGATGTCGGCAATGCAGACCCCTTGGCAACAGTTCTTGCGGCGGCCGCAGTGCAAATATCGGAATTTGTAGGTTTCCCTGAAGCGCAACTGCCGCTGGCACAAGCCGCTATCTACATCGCCTGCGCTCCAAAATCCAACGCTTCGGCAAAGGCTATATGGTCGGCTCTGAGTGATGTAAAAAACAACAAAACCATACCCGTGCCGAAACATCTCAAGGATTCCCACTATCAGGGAGCCAGGAAACAGGGATATGGCACCGACTACAAATACTCCCATGACCAAAGCGGCGGTTTCGTGGTTCAGGAATACCTGCCGGGCAAAAAAACGCCTTATTATGTCCCTACCGGCCGGGGAAAAGAAAAAATTATTATGGATTATTTACAAAAGCTCGAAATTCTGATAAAACAGGAAAAATAGAATATGAAAAATCCAGCGGAGGGATACTGAATGGATAAACAGCAGATTCGGCAGCAGATGAGAGCGCAACTGGGCAAATATTCCGCACAGCAGCGAGTCGATATGAGTCAGAAGGCATGCAAAAATCTCGTTGAAACTCCTGAATTTCAGAACGCAAATACGATAATGGCTTTTCTTTCTCTGCCGCACGAGGCCGACACAACGCCATTTATCCTGTATGCCTGGCAGCACTCAAAAACCATCGCGGTGCCGAAAATCTCCTGGCAGCAGAGACATATGATTCCGGTGCAGATTAATTCGCTTGAAACAGGCATCGCCACCGAGGCGGGAGGACTGAGGAATCCTGTAACAGGCGTGCCCGTGCCGCTCGAAGATATTGATTTGGTGATAACGCCGGGACTGGCGTTCGACAAAAACGGCAACCGGCTCGGCAGAGGCGGCTCTTATTACGACAGGTTTTTTCAAAATGAAAAACTGAAGGCTGTAAAATGCGGATTCGGTTTCGCAGAACAGCTTATACAAGATGTGCCGACAGTCGAACACGATAAGCCCATAAATATGCTCGTTACAAATGAAGGTGTAACATATTTCAGGAATAAATGACAAAGGAAGGTTAATCTAAAATGGCTATATCATCTTATGGCAATTACAGGCCTAACAGAAAAAACACAATAATCTATTACATAGCCGCGGCGGTTATTGCGGCACTTGCTACAGCGATATTTCTCTATAACCCCTTCAAAAAAACACAGCCTCAGCAGCCGACAGAAGCACCCGTGCAAACGCCGGTAAAGAAGGACCAGGCCGGGCCGCAGGCAAAGACCGGCTTCGGCGGTATTGCCGCTGAAGCCAATAGTCTGGCAGGTCCGCGGGTCGCGGCGATTCTGCAGGACGCTCAAAAAAATATCGCCGAAGGAAGAACTGTCGCTGCAAGAGACATCTTAAATGATGTCCTTAATATGGCGATGGAAGACAGTCTCAGGCAGCAGGTTAAAAAGCAAATGGAAGGTTTGGCCAATGACTGGCTGTTCGGACGAACGGTTCAGCTTGGCGACAATCTTTGCTCCACATACAAGATTCAGCCGGGCGACGTTCTGGCAAACGTCGCGGTAAACTTTAAAGTGCCTTACCAGCTCCTGATGAGGATAAACAATATTTCCAGCGATAAGGCCCTGCAGGCAGGACAGACAATAAAGGTTGTGCACGGTCCGTTTCACGCCGTTGTTTATCGCTCATCTTTCACAATGGACCTGTATCTGCAGAATATGTATGTAAAAAGTTATAAGGTAGGACTCGGCAAAGTAGGCCACGAGACACCGCTGGGACTATGGCGGGCAAAACCGGGTGGAAAACTTGTCAAGCCGACCTGGACTGACCCTGAAACAGGAAAAGTATATCATGCCGATGACCCTGATTATCCGTTAGGCTCAGGCTGGATTGCACTTGAAGGCACGGACAGCAGGACACGCGGCATCGAAGGCATCGCGATACACGGCACAAATGACGAGTCAACCATCGGCACAAAAAGCTCACGCGGCTGTATCCGCCTTTTCAACGGCGAACTGAAAGAGGTTTACGATATATTCGAGCCGGGTTTTTCAGAACTGCGAGTGGCCGACTGAGGAACTGGTTGTTATTGAGGCAAATGCAACTCGGGCAACCAATCTGCAGAATCACTTATACCATCTTTTTATATTGCCTATTTTGACATATCTTATATGAAAAGGCGGCAATTTTTGCCATTTTTGTCCTTTATGTGCCGTATTTTCCTCTTTTTAATTGTTTGACAAGCATTTTTTCGGATATATAATTATATTTTAAGCCTGTTTTAAACTCTGAAAATATAAAAGGTTTAGTAATGATTTATACAGGATTAAACAGCCGTGAGTAGCCTGCCGGCTACATTAGGCTGGCCGCGTAAAGAATACATTCCTTTTACGCGGGCTGGTAGCGCTGCTTCGAAGGCTTTTGACGTGGCTATCGCTCAGGAGGTGCCGATGTAGAGCGTCCTGACGCGAATTGTGGAGCTTATCGAAGTGGAAACTTCCTGACTGGATGTTTCCACTTTTTTTTAGGCGTGAAAGGTAAAAAATGAATCAGGAACTTATAAGAATAGTCGACAACATTGCCCGTGACAAAAACATCGACCGTGAGGCTATCTTTCAGGATCTTGAATCAGCGATGGTCTCTGCCGCGAAAAAATACTTTGGTAAAATAGAAGCAAATATTGAAGTCCGAATCGACAGAACCAGCGGAGATATGATCGCCTTTAAGGACGGCCAGCAAATCGACATCAAAAAGCTCGGCAGAATACCTGCTCAAACCGCCAAACAGGTAATGATTCAGAAAATAAAGGCAGATGAAAGGCAGAGTATATACGACGAATTTATCGAGCGCAAAGGTGAAATAGTCAGCGGAGTCGTTGTTCGATATGAAGGCGGATCGGTAATTATAAACCTCAATAACAGAATCGAAACTATCCTGCCGAAGAGCGAACAGATTTCAGGACAAAGTCATCATCCGTCAGAAAGAATCAGATGTCTTATTCTCGACGTTCGCGAGGCATCAAGTGTTGTGAAAATCATCCTTTCGCGCACTCACCCCGATTTCATCCGAAGACTTTTCGAGCTGGAAGTGCCGGAAGTGGCCGAAGGAATAATTGAGATAAAAGCCCTTGCCCGCGAGGCAGGATACAGAACAAAAATAGCCGTGCAGTCAAACGATAATAAAGTCGATGCGGTCGGAGCCTGCGTCGGCGTTCGAGGCAGCAGAATCAAAAACATCGTTGAGGAACTCGGCGGCGAAAAAATCGACATTGTAAGATGGAACGAATCCTCACAGGAACTCATCGCAAACGCTCTTATGCCGGCAAAATGCAGCCAGGTCGCGCTGTGCCTCGAGCTGGGAGGCGCAACAGTCGTTGTGCCTGAAGACCAGTTGAGCCTGGCTATCGGAAAACACGGCCAGAACGTAAGACTCGCAGCCAGGTTGACCGACTGGGACATCGATATACTTACACCGGAAGAATATAATCAGGAAGTCGAAAGGCTCGCGGCCGGAATGAGAGAAATAGAAGGCATCGATGATACTTTTGTCGATAAACTCATCGCGATGGGAATAATAAGCGTTCTTGACCTCGCTGAAATCGGAGCAGAACCTTTAATAAAGGAAATCGGTCTTAAGCCGGAGCTTGCAAAGAAGGTTATCGAAGCCGCTGAAGAGCTTGCCAAAAGACAAACCGCTGAGAGCGGACCAACCATCGCTGAAACTTTGATAAACCGGCAGGTCAAAAAGACAGACACAGAACAGCCGACTGATAAGCCGGCTGAATAAATCCCCATACCAAACGTTTTGGTGTGGAGATAAATAAAATAGTATCCGGAGTTGTATAAACTTGGCAACTACAAGAGTTCATCTTTTAGCCAAAGAACTGGGCGTTAAGAGCAAGGCCATCATCGACAAGTGTCAGGCTGAAGGGCTTGACATCCAGAATCATATGTCAACAATTTCAGCGGGACTGGCGGCGACCATCAGGGAATGGTTCAGCGAAGGAGACCACAAAACAACAATTGAAACAGCAGCCCTTGTTGACCTAAAGAAGGCCCGTGTAAAGAAAAAGAAAAAAATCGAACCTGCAGTCGAGGAACAGCCGGTTGAACAGGCCAAGCAGATAGAAACTCCCGTCGAAAAAGAGCCGGACACGGCGGCAGTTGCGTCGGCCGTCGGGGCGCCTGTAGAGATAAAGGAAAAGACAAAAGAAAAAAAACAACGGCCTGTTCCTGCAATTGAGAAGAAGCCGCTGCCGCCCAAACTACAACTAACAGTTGAGCCTCCCAAGCCGCCTGAGCCGGTAAAGCCGGCAGGACCAATGCTTGACAAACCCAAACCTGCAAAACTGGCAGGACCGCGAATAATACGCGTTGAAAAGCCTGAACACGTCGAAAAACCACAACCAAAAAGACCTTCAAAACCCTCATACCTGCAGGAGGCCTCCGAACCACTGCTGGCAAGCGCGCCGGAAATTATGGATGCACAACTAAAAACCGGCAAAAGCAAAAAGAAAACTCACGGCAGAAGGCACGAAGAACTCGCAGCTGAAGAGGTCGTTCGATACCAGAAAACAATTCGAAAACTGCGCACCAGAGACATTGAAGAAAGACGCGTAAGACTTGAAGCCGCCGGCGGCGAAGGTATGCGGATAAGGCCCATCAGAAAAATCGAAACCAAAAAAGCAGCTGTCGAAGAAGCACCCAAGATAAAACCTGAAAAGGCCTATATATTAGAACCGATAATCGTTAAGAATTTATCAGCCGCTCTTGCTGTTAAAACATCCGAAATCATAGAAAGACTCATAGCTCATGACATTATGGCAAACGCTAATCAGGTTATCCCCGCAGATGTTGCCGAACTTATCGCCATTGACCTCGGCACGGAATTGATTGTCCAGGCCAGGCTGTCCATCGAGCAGCAAATCGCCGCGGAATTCGAGAACAGACCGAAAGAAAATTTGCAGAAGCGTCCCGCTGTGGCCGTTATGCTTGGCCATGTTGACCATGGAAAAACAAGCCTGCTCGACAGAATCCGCTCGGCAAAGGTCGCCGCGGGCGAGGCAGGCGGAATTACCCAGCACATCGGCGCCTATCAAGTAACGTGGGGCGATAAAAATAATCCGAAAAGAGTCACATTCCTCGATACGCCGGGACACGAGGCCTTCACCGCGATGCGGGCACGCGGCGCAAATATGACTGATATCGCAGTTCTTGTTGTCGCTGCCGACGACGGCATAATGCCGCAAACTGTAGAAGCGATTCATCATGCAAAGGCCGCTGGCGTTCATATTATTGTAGCACTTAACAAAATCGACCTGCCCAGCATTGACCTGAACCGGATATACGGACAGTTCGCCGAACATGAGCTCACACCGATCGAATGGGGCGGCAAAACCGACATTGTTAAAACCAGCGCCACAACAGGACAGGGTATTGAAGAACTCCTCGAACATCTTGATTACGCTGCCGAGCTGCTCGAACTGAAGGCAGACCCTACAATACCCGCCACAGGCTGGGTCGTCGAAGCAAAAATCAGTCCTAACAGAGGACCTGTTGTAACATTGCTGATAAAAGAAGGAAAACTTAAAAAAGGCGATATCATTCTGGCCGGCACAAGCTACGGCAGAATCAGAACCCTGAAAGACAGTTTTGGCAAATCCATCGCCTCTGCAACCAACGCTATGCCTGTTGAAATTTCAGGTTTAAATGATGTTCCTCTGGCAGGCGACAAATTTTACTGCCTCGACGACATCAACCGCGCAAAGGCCGCCGCCGAGGAGAAAAAAACTTCCGACAGAAAAGCGGCCCTGGGCATACGCTCAGCCGTTACGCTGGAAAATCTCTTCACCCAGATTGAGGCGGGTAAAACAAAAGAGGTCAATATCATTATCCGTGCCGACGTTCAGGGCTCGGTGGCCGTTCTGACAAAGTATCTCTTCGAGCTTGGCACAAGCGAAGTGCAGATAAAAATACTTCACGCCGCCGTCGGCGGTATAACCGAGGGCGATGTCGTGCTTGCTGAAGCCTCAGGCGCAATAATAATCGGATTTAATGTCGTGCCGGAAGACAAGGCCGCCAAACTTGCCGAAGCGAAAGGCATTGATATAAGATTGTATAACATCATTTATAGAATTACCGAAGACCTTAAAAAAGCTATGGCAGGTATGCTTGAACCTGAAGAACAGATTCAAAGCATCGGAAAAGCTGTTGTCAGAGACACCTTCAAAATCTCAGGAGTCGGAACCATTGCAGGATGCTATGTCGAACAGGGCGAGGTCAGCAGAAATGCGAAAATCCGGCTTATCCGCAACAATATCGTCATCAGGGACAACTGCCAGATTGAGTCTCTTAAACACTTCAAGGATGATGTCAGACAGGTTAAAAACGGTCTCGAATGCGGCATAAAAATTACCGGTTTTGACGATATAAAGACCGGAGATATGTTCGAAGTTTATGAAACTATCAAGGTTGCAAGAACACTTTAAGCGATAAAAAATATGTCTCATCGAAGGCAGGAAAGAATGGCGAGGGTGGTCAAAGAAGCGGTTAGCGATATAATCAACAACCACCTGCAGGATCCGCGAATTGAAGGTTTTATCAGCGTAACTGAAGTAAAAATAGAACCTGATTTGAAAAAAGCCGATGTGTTTTTGAGCATTATGGGCAAAAGTGCGGAAAAACAGCGATTGGCCTTTATCGGCATACAGCACGCCGCGGGCCGTATTCAGGCGCTGCTCGGCGATTATGTCAAAAGCAGGTTTTGCCCGCATCTATCTTTCCATATAGATGACAGACTTAAAAAGACTATGGAAACACTCAGGTTGATTGACGAAGTTTCAAAAGAATTTTTGGAAGATAAAGAAAAATGAATCCCGTTAGAAATCATAAATGAAAAAAAGATTTTTAATGGGACGAAGTTGTTTAAAATATCAAGATTTAAAAAATTTATAATGCAAAAAGGATTTCTAACGGGATGAAAACTAACGGCCAATACACGCAAAGATTGAAAAAACTTTCAGGCATTCTGAAAAAAGGCGATGAAAAGCACAAAAAACCAGTCCATCAGGACCCTATTGAGGCGATTGTCTTTGCCGTATTATGCGAAAAATCGCCCGAATCCTGCGCAAGAGCGGCACTAAAAAAAATCCAGTCGCATTTTGTTGACTTCAATGACCTGCGGGTCGCAAGAGCAGAGGAAATAGCCGAAGTAATAAGTTCTGATATTGAAGAGTCCGAACAATGCGCCGTCAGACTTACTTCTCTGCTCAATTCTATCTTCCAGAAATACGACTGCCTGTCGTCTGAGGACTTTACAAGTGCCGGCAAAAAAGGCACAAGAGAAATCCTTGAAAAACTTAACGGCATTACAAGTTTTGTCTGCAGCTATATTATGCTGACAGTCTGCGACGCTCACGCCTTTCCGCTCACGGAAAAAATGATTCAATATCTTAAAGCTTATAATATTATTGACCCTGTATTAGAAAATGAACAGGCTGCCGTTTTCATCGAAAAACAGATACCCGCAGCTAATACTTATACCTTCTACACCCTTATACGGCACGACAGCGAACTTGCCAATCCAAAAGCAGCACAGCTTCTGGCGGAGAAAAAACCAAAAGCGAAAAAATAAGGAGCAAAAATGTTAGAGAAAACACTAAAACTCGGCATTCCGAAAGGAAGCCTTCAAAACGCCACTTTCGAGCTTTTTGAAAAGGCCGGCTTTCACATAACAGGTTTCGAAAGAAGCTATTTTCCACAAATCGACGACGCTGAAATCCAGCTTACAATGCTGCGGGCACAGGAAATGAGCAGATACGTGGAAGACGGCGCGCTCGACGCAGGTTTTACGGGATACGACTGGATACTCGAAAATAAATCCGATATCGTTGAGGTCTGCGAACTGCTCTACAGCAAGTCAACCGCCAATCCCGCCAAGTGGGTATTAGCCGTGCCAAATGAATCCGCCGTCAAAAAACTTCAGGACCTCGAAGGCGGAATCGTCGCAACGGAACTGGTCGGCGTAACAAAAGAATACTTCGAAAAGAAAAAGGTCAACATAAAAGTTGAATTCAGCTGGGGCGCAACCGAAGTAAAGGCACGCCTTGTCGATGCTATCGTTGAACTTACGGAAACAGGTTCAAGCCTCAAGGCCAACAATCTCAGAGTAATCGATACCATTATGAGTTCAACAACGAGATTTATCGCCAACAAGGACGCATGGAAAGACAAATTCAAACGTGAAAAAATTGAAAATATTTCTATTCTTTTAAACGCTGCCATCAACGCAAAAACCACCGTCGGATTAAAAATGAATGTAGGTAAAGACTGTCTCGATAAAGTGCTGAAAATCCTGCCCGCGGAAAAAAGCCCCACGATATCTTCACTGGCGGACAAGGATTTTGTCGCTATCGAGGTTGTTGTTGACGCAAAAGTGGAAAGAGCCATTGTGCCGCAGCTTAAACGAGCCGGCGCTTCCGGTATTATTACTTACCCGCTGAATAAGGTAATTCACTAATGTCTGGACATTCGCACTGGTCTGGAATCAAGCATAAAAAGGCGGCAAACGACGCCAAGAGGGGCAAGGTCTGGAGTAAAATCGCAAGGATAATCATCGTCGCAGCCAAAAACGGCGGACCAGACCCATCGCAAAATCTGGCTCTCCGATATGCAATCGACAAGGCTAAACAGGCCAATATGCCGAAGGATACCATAGAAAAGGCCGTTAAAAAAGGCGCCGGCGGCGGAGATGCCATTGCATTTGTGCCTGCCCTCTATGAGGGCTACGCACCCGGCGGCGTTGCTATTATGGCTGAAGCATTAACAGACAATCGCCACCGCACAGCGCCGGAAATAAAAAAAATATTTGAACGGCACGGCGGCTTACTGGGATCAACCGGCTGCGTAAATTATATGTTCCACAAAAAAGGACTTATCATCGTGCCGGCAAAAGATGTTGATGAAAACAATCTGATGGAAATCGCTCTTTCGGCAGGCGCGGAAGATATGCAAAACACGGGTGAAATATACGAAATCACCTGCCAGCCGATTGCTTATGAAGGCCTGAAAAAGGCTCTCGAAGAAAAACAAATACCCCTTCAGGTTGCCGAAATATCAATGATACCCGCCAACACCATACCCATAAACGACAGTGAAACAGCACGAAAGATTCTCGCTCTTATGGACGAATTGGAAGAACAAGACGACATCCAAAATGTCTATGCAAACTTCAACATTCCAGATGAAATCATTTCAAAATTTCAATCATAGCAGCTTATCTTTCCTTGAAGCTATAAATTCCTTAAGTATTTCAGCCGCTGCGATAGCGTCTATTTTCCCCTTCTTTTTCTTGTGCGTAAGACCCGTTTGAGATAATCGGCCTTGCGCCGTGAAACTGGAAAGCCTTTCATCCTGAAAAAATAGCGGCAATTCTATTTTCTCCGCCAATTGGGCAGCAAATTTGCGAACAGCCTGTGCCATGTCGCCTTCGCTGCCATCCATATTCAACGGCAAACCAAAAACCAGAGCCTGCGGCTGATACTGCTTTACCGCTTCTGCTATTTTGTTATACAAATCTCCCCTGCCTTCGATGACGCCAATGGGACTGGCTATAATTTCAGCATCATCGCATACCGCAAGACCGGTCCGCTTATCGCCTAAATCTATACACAGAAAACGCATTTACTTCCCAATAAAAAAAGAAAACCTCCGGTAAAACCGGGGACTAAATACTATATGAATTACAGATATTGTTCTTTGCCGTGCTCTCTGATAAGCTCAAGAAGTTCCTTGAGCTTTTGTGTCTTGTCAACCGGGCAGACAAACGTAGCATCAGGACTATGCACAACTACCATATCCTTAAGCCCTATCGCTGCTATCAGATGATTTTTGTCCTCAGTTACGAAAATGCTGTCTTCGCAATCGAAAATTTCGCTTTGATTTGCCACAACAATATTGCCGCCGGCATCGGACTGAATAATATCCGCAAGAGCGGAAAAAGAACCCATATCAAACCATCTGCAGTTAAGCTTTATGGCGCTGACAGCCGGAGCTTTTTCCATAACCGCAAAATCAATGCTAATCTTCGGCAGCTTTACGAAATACTCAGCAAGAGTTTCTTCCTGATGTGAACCGCCCCAGGCAGCCTGAATTTTCTGCAGAGGCTGCTTTGCCTGCGGAAGATTTTCAAATAAAAGCTCAAGTACGCGCTTCGCCTTCCATACAAAAAGACCGGAGTTCCAGCAATACTCGCCGCTGGCAAGATATTCCTTGGCAGTGGCTAAATCCGGCTTTTCCTTAAAGGCCTCAACTTCAAAAATTTTATTATTACACTCCGGACACGCCTGACTTTTGCCGAGCTTTATATAACCAAGCTGAGTGCTCGGAAAAGACGGCTGTATTCCAAATGTTATCAGCGCATCGGGATTTTTTTCCACGCAAGTCATACCATCGGCAAGGGCCTGCCGAAAAACATCCGCTGGTTTGATAACCTGGTCTGCTGTAACCACCGCCATTGTAGCATCAGGGTCAAAGCGGGAAAGAACGCTGGCGGCAAGTCCGATTGCGCCTGCGGTATCACGAACTATCGGCTCGGCTATTACATTATCGAACGGAATCTCCGGCAGATTTTCACGCACAAGGTCTGAATAACCTTTGTTAGTCAGAACGATTATGTTGCGATGGTCAAAAAGCGAACTTAACCGCTGAAAACACCGTCGAAGCAATGTTTCGCCGTCAAGCAGCCGCAGAACCTGTTTCGGTCTGTCTTCCCTGCTCAAGGGCCATAGTCTCTTGCCCGTTCCGCCGGCCATTATCACTGCAAACCGCATAATTTGCCCTTCTTAAAATTTATCCGCCGAGGCGGACTATATGATAAAACGATTGTCCATTTCCATAAAAGGCTTTATTTTTTCAGCCAGTTTCGCATCATCGCCGCCGCCCATCAGGGCAAGAGTCGCGTCTTTTCCCAGCTCAACAGCAGGCTGGTTGTATGCGTCTATACCAAACAACAATCCGGCAATGGATGTCGAAACTTCAAAAAGATATATGAATTGTCCTACAGTATAAGGACAAATCTTTTCAAACGCAACTGTAACAGACGGCCGCTGATTGGCCGCAAGTGCATATTCGGTCGCGATTTTCTCGCTGTTCAAAAGCCTGCTCATCTTCTGATTTACCAGATAACCAAGCTGGGGGGCAGTGACAGAGGAAGAACCAATTTGAACATCCTTTTCAAAATCCTCAACCGCAAGAAACGTAAACATCTTGTCGTTCGGCCCTTCTCTATAGAGCTGCACCTGACTGTGCTGGTCGGTAGCACCCAGCGCCTTTACAGGCGTAGGTCCCACGGAAACCATCCTGCCGGAAAGGTCTTTTGCCTTGCCCAGACTTTCAGCCCAAAGCTGCCTGAACCAGTCGGCAAAATCTTTCAACGCAAAACTATACGGCATCATCACCGATATGCGTTTACCTCTGTTGTAATAGTGCCAGTTTATCGCCGCGTTTACCGCCGCCGGGTTCTGATAAAAGCTCTGCTGACTTACCTTTTTATCCATCTCGGCTGCGCCTGCCAGAAGCTGCTCAATATCAATTCCGCAAACCGCCGCGCTTAACAGGCCGACAGCGCTTAAAACACTGAATCTTCCTCCCACTCCATCAGGCACATCTAGACTAACCAATCCAAGCCGGTCTGCCGTTTTGCGCAATGTGCCTTCCTTTAGGTCGGTTGTCGCAATTATATGTTTCTTTAAAGAGTCTTTGCCCAGTTTTTGTTCGAGCATTCCGCAGACTGTCAAAAACTGTGCCGCTGTTTCAGAAGTCCTGCCCGATTTGCTTATCACGTTAAAGACAGTCTTATCAAGCCTGCCCTCTATCCAGCCAAGAAACGAACTTATCTGCTGCGGGTCAACATTATCAAGCACAAACAGCCTCGGCCCCTTTCGCTGTTTGTCATCAAGATTATACATATACGGATTCAGCGCTGTTTGAAGTGCGATATTGCCAAGAGCTGAACCGCCTATACCGAGCACAACAAAATTTTCACACCAGCCGAATTTGTCGGCAACCTGCTTTACTTTTTCAACAGTATCCTTTTGATAAGGCAAATCACGATAGCGAACCTTGCCGACCTTCCTGTCAGCGTTTAACTGCTCTATTAACGGCTCAGTTTTTTGGGCCAACTGGTTGAATTGCTCTTTAGTGATGCCGTGCTCTGAGCCAAGAATCTCTGCTGTAACATTTTTATAATAAAATTTTACCTGTTGCTGTTTCATACACGTTTTCTCTCAAACTCATTCAATAATACTTAAATCAGCGTATTTCAGCATTAGCGGCTTAACCTGTCCGCTTTTAAACTGAATGACAATTATACTGTTATCGCCGAGATTGTGAAACTCCTTTACCCTGCCAAGCCCGAATTTTTTATGGGATACAAGCCGGCCTATGGCAAAGGTTTGGCTGCTGTCAGGAGAAACCTGGCTGTAATCTCTTTCGTAATAAACACTATCGTCGCCTTTATCTTCAGACTCCTTTTGCGGAACCGTCGAGCTTTGAGGCTGTAAACCGGCCTCAAAAAGAAACTGTGAAGCGATTGTCATACTTGTTCGGCCGTAAATAGTCCTGTGCCTGCTGAGGGTTATACACAATCGTTTTTTAGCACGTGTAATTCCGACAAAGAACAGCCGCCGTTCCTCCTCAATCTCAGAGGCAATGCCCATACTTCTTTCGTGCGGCAAAATTCCCTGCTCAAGCCCTATAATAAAAACATTGTCAAATTCGAGCCCCTTGGCGCAATGCATCGTCATCAGCGAGACTTTGCCGCTCTGCGAATCGTAGGTATCGGTATCGCTGAAAAGTGCGATATGCTGCATAAAATCAACGAGGCCTCCGCCCTGCTGCTGGTCGAATTTTCCTGCGGCACTTATAAGCTCCGCAACATTATCGAGCGGCGAGGCCTTGCTGTAATCTTCCTCAGCTATTTCGGTTTTCAGTGATTCGTAAAGGCCGCTTGTTTTGAAAACTTTGTCCATCAAAACCGCAACCGGCCCGGCAACATCTTTTTTGAAACCTTCAATCGTATTCAAAAACTTTTTAAGTTTTGCTTTCGTCCCTGCCGGAATGGAATCCAGGGCATCGCATTTTCTTATCGCCTCATAAAGGCTTATACCCTTAGATGCTGCATAAGTGCTTATCCGGCCAATAGTTGTGTCGCCTATACCTCTTGCCGGCGTGTTAATTATTCGCAAAAGAGCCTGCTCATCTGCGCTATTCATTATAATACGCAGATAAGCGAGAATATCGCGAATTTCCCTGCGGTTATAAAACTCAACGCCTCGAACCACCTGATAAGGAATACGGTTTTCAATAAGAGCCTCCTCAATCGCCCTGCTCATCGAATTTACACGATAAAAAACCGCTGTCTGGCTGGCATTTTCACCGCTGTCAAGCAGTTGTCTCAAAAAAGCACCCACAAAAGCAGCTTCGTCCTGTTCGTCATCGAGACATCGCACAACAATTTCGCCGCCGGCAGATTTGACCGGCAGAAGTTTTTTTAACTTCCGGCTCTTGTTGGCGATAATAAGTTTGTCGGCAACATCAAGTATCTCCGGCATACTCCTGAAATTTTCTTCCAGCTTTATAACTGTGGCGTTCGGCCAGTCTTTTTCAAATGCAAGTATATTGCCGATATCCGCGCCTCGCCAGCCGTATATCGACTGGTCGGGGTCGCCGGTTACGCAGATATTGCCGTGCTCAAGGGAAAGCCCGCGGGCTATCTGATATTGAGCGTGATTGGTATCCTGATACTCGTCAACCATCAGGTATCTAAATTTTTCATTCAACTGCCTGCGAATATCTTGGAAATCGCGAAGCAGAAACGCCGTTTTCAAAAGCAAATCGTCAAAATCGAGTGCATTGTTCTGCTTCAAAATTTTCTGATAATTTCGATATATTTTCGATAGACATTGCGAAAAATAGTCGCCGATGCCGGCGGCCTGGAAATCTGCCGCATCCTGAAGATTATTTTTTAATCGTGAGATTGCCTCCAGTATCCGTGCCGGCGGGAAATTCTTTGTGTCAAGGTCCGCCGCTTTTACCGCCTCCTTAACACAGTTTTTCTGGTCTGTTTCATTATAAATACTGAAGTCCGGCGATATATCGGCTGCCTGTGCGAACTGCCGAAGGATTTTTACGCAAAGCGAATGAAACGTGCTTATATGTGCTGTGCCGCCGACATTCATTGCGAAAACTCTGTTGCGCATTTCTTCAGCCGCCTTGTTTGTAAATGTTATCGCGCAAATGCCGGACGGTGTTACCCCCTGATTGATAAGCGCCGCCAGGCGGTTTGTTATCACTCGCGTTTTGCCGCTGCCGGGGCCGGCTATAACAAGCAAAGGGCCATCTTTGTGCCAGACCGCCCTTTGCTGCGATTCGGTCAGATTCTCCGCCGCAAACCGCTTCATCATTGCTGCGTGCTTTCCTGTTTTTCCATCTCCTGCCTGAAATATTCATCCTGCTGATTCAATTTTTCGTAAAGCTGGGGCCTTTCAATACGTATCCGCTCAATCAGATTTTGACGGACATCATCGGGATACCTTAAATCATTCAGAAAACTGATTATTCCTACATATCTAAGCACTTCAAAATCAGGCAGAACAATCCTGTCAACACCTTCATCACCAAACCGATTCTGATAATAATCATATACCTCTCTTGCCATTTTTTCTCTGCCGAAGGCCTCGTCGTCATCATATACGGCATAACGATAATACGCCTCATGCAGCATAATCGTTATGATCTCGGTGGCATCGTTTAAGCCCATTGAACTAAGTTCATTGATAAATCTGTTTCTGGCATATTCAGCAAGCGAAACCTGGACATCCGCATCTGTCGGGTACTCTCTTCGCAGCATATTGTAAGTTTCCAGCGCCTTATCTATATGACCGGCCTGATAAAACAGCAGCACAGCCCGCTTAAGCGAATTCCTATGGGCAACCCGGAGACTTTCCTCATTACCCTCAACGCCGGCATATTTCTTCGCAAGCTCCCTCAATGCCTGGTCAAATCTGTCAAACATCCGCAGGTCTGGAAACAGAAACACGCTTTGGCGTTCTATGATATTACAGGGGTCGTTCTTTTCCGGTATTCGCGAGGTATAAATAATCATCTTGCCCGTTCTGTAAAGGTTCTGAAGACTGTGAAAAACAATTCTATCGGTATTAAGCTCGTCTATCGATTCTTTATTGCTCGGCGCCCTTTGCAGGCCGAGTGCCGCCCAGTAAATAGCGTGGACATCCGCGAGCGTCCAGTCCAGCGGCAATATCCTGTTCGGGTCATTGTAATCAATCGGACCGTATTTTCCATTCAACTGCACCATAAACTGCGGTTCGAGCTTTAAGGTATGCCGCAGATAATACGCCTTTGCGAAAGTATCGAACTCTTCAAGCGTTTTTGTATCACGGTATTTGTCAATAACTGCAAAAGCCTGCTGCGAGAAACGCTGCGGCTGCTGCCTGATAGAAATATAATTATCAACAAGCTGTGCAGGCTTGGCAAAAGCGATGTCGGCCGAAGCAAGCTCGTTTACAAACTTCGCCACATCCGGTTTTTGCAAAATATCCGAAAGCTCCTTCGGCGCATCGGCAAGGGCCTTGTAATACTCCTGAGTTTCAGGTCCAAGCAAAGGTTTCATAGTATGATAGAGCTGAAGCTTGTAATACTTGTGAGCATCGTCCATAACGCCCCCTATCTTGTGCTGAAATATCCACGCAAGCTCACGATAAAGCTGTAAGCTGCGGGGATTTTTTTCTATGCCCTTATCGCGCAGAAGCTCATAGCCGTTTTTGACCCACTGCCATCGTTCCTGCGGCCGGCTTGCCGGAATCGCAACGGAAATATTATAAGCCATATTCCACGCGTGAAAATTCCAGACGGCGGCAAACCTCGGCTGCAAAAGAGTTATCCATTCGGCAAGCTGTCTTGCGTCAAAAAACTTGCCCTCTTCCTTTAACTGGTCTGCCCGTATCCAGAGGACATCCACCACAAGACCGCGGAACGCTCCAAGCGCCACCGTCGCAAAGGCAAGCGAAGGAGGCGCATTTTCAAGCGGTTCATTCATTATCAGCTTCATTTCGCTGCGCTGCGCATTTATTCCGTCAAGCCGACTTGACCCCCAATAAATCAACCCTCCCGCAGCAACTATACACAGAATACAAAATATAATTTCTCTCAAACGCATATTCTTAAATAATCACTTTCGCTAATTCACGTTTTGCGAAAATCAAAAATCCTGCCAGAAGCAGAATTAATGATTTTATCATAAGAACTCCTACGGCAAGAGCCAGAAAACTTAACTTTATCAGCCTGGCATCAATTATATATCTGTTGATATTGTAATTTTCATCAAACTTCGGCAGCAGCCATATCATAGGCTTTATCGTATATTGGTAAACAATCGCCAGATTCTGCCCAAGATAATTAAAAGACTGCACGACAAAGCCGTTGATAACGCCCATGAAAAACACCGTAAAACAGCACAGAATCGCCACCGGAAATCCAAGCCATGTGGACAATGAAACGCCGAGAGCTGCCAGAAATATCAGCCTGGCAAATATAACTATCACGGCACGAAGAAAATTATCGCTGAAACTACCCACTTTATAAAGCACCTCAAAACCATTATCCATAGGGAATATTACCGTTGTTTCATTCATTGGTTCATTATAAAAAACCACCGCAAGATAACCATCTGCAGCTACCACATCGGCAGGAACTTCAAATTCACGCAGTGTATTGATCACATCCTTGCGCGGAATATTACGAATCGGCGTTTGCATTCTCGGCTGGCCGGACTTCAACTGCCGATAATCTCCCACATACCAGACGCCATAAAGATTCTTGTCCGGCGGCTCCTGAGAAGCATTAAACTTAAAACGTATAAAAATATTTTCATTTACATCGAAAGGCTTAACACCTTCAAATTCCCATAAAATCATCCCGCCAGGCTCCGCGGAACGTCTGCTGAATTTCTCCGCATCACGCAGTTCTGAAAGCACATCTTCTTTTTTGTGCGATTCGTCAAGCCGGCCGGTCTTTGCAAGCTCGTTATATGCTTCCAGCACACGATTCTCTGCGGCCTGCTCGTCTATATTCATTTTAAGAGCCGCCCTTGCGGTAAAAAACTCATTGTTCAGCCGGGCAAGTCCGGCCTCATCAGTTTTTGTAAAACGCGGCATCTGTATGGTAATCGTATAAATTACCGATGAAAACACAACCAGCAGCAGTAAATCAAGAAGCGCCACTCCGAGAACCTTTCCGATAATCAGCTCAAAACGTCTGATGGGCTTCGTAACAACCGTATAAATCTGTTTATACTTTATGTCGTAGCTGAGAGTGTAACAGGAGACTATAATAGTAAGAACCGAAAGCAGAAATGAAACCAGACCAAGCCCGTAACTTATAAAGCTCTGAATACGCCCTATGGCAGTGCCGTCGCCGGTGCTCGTCAGGCTCAATATCGGCAAAAGCACTATGAGCAGCAGCATAGACACTATCGCGATTTTCATCCTCATAGAAGAGACAAAAGTATTCCTGGCTACGGCCCAGATTTTACCCATTTTTATCATCCTCTGAGCGGTCGTCCACAAGTTTGTCAAGAAGCTCTTTCCCGACATCCTTCGGCTTTTGTTCATCTTGTCGCTGTTTTTCGGTTTGCTGACTCGGCGGCTCAATACTCTTTTGCTTGTCCCGGGTAAGCCGACTTAAAACATCCTTAGCCGATTCTAATTCTATTGACTCTACAGTTTTTTGCGGCTCTGCTGATTTGACAGGCTCAACTTTGGCGGCAACAAGCCTGTCGAGCACATCCGAGACGGCAGCAACTCTCTCGGCTGCTGAGCCATCCATTCGATTCACCGCTCCGCTCGTCGGCCTTTTTTCCCGCTGCGCCTGTCTGACTATATCTATAAAAAATGATTCGAGCCCCTGCATCGGAGCTTTTGCCTCAAACTCGCCGCCGTCCTTTTCAACAATCCTTCTTATCTGCTCTATGGTCCTGTCGCTGAGGACATCAGTGGTAATCTGAGTCTTATCTTTTCTCTCAAGCAAATCAGCAATACTTCCCTCCTTTTGCACCAGACCGCCATAAAGGATAGCAACACGGTCGCAGACTTCCTCGGCATCCGCAAGCAGATGGCTGCACATAAGCACCGTTTTGCCGCGTCTTGCGAGTTCGACAATCAGGTCCTTGATTTGTCTTGTGCCGATAGGGTCAAGTCCGCTTGTCGGCTCATCAAGTATTAAAAGCTGGGGGTCGTTTATCAGCGCCTGCGCAAGACCTATTCGCCTCGCCATACCCTTTGAAAACGTGCCGATAGGCCGATTGGCCATACCTGAAAGGCCGACCATATCCAGCAGCGCCTCGACTCGCGATGCTCGCAGTTTTGAATTTAAACCGAACAGTCTGCCGTAAAAATCAAGCGTCTCACGGGCGCTTAAATACGGATATAAATACGACTCCTCGGGCAGAAAACCGATTTTAGCGCTTATTTTAGGATTCCTGCCGTCGCCGCCGAGAACTACCGCTTTGCCCCTCGTCGGATGGAGCAGACCGAGCAGCATTTTTAAAACCGTCGTTTTACCGGAGCCGTTCGGGCCAAGAAGTCCGAAAACCTCATTGTTCCTGACCTTGAGATTTAAATTATCAACCGCAATAACCCTGCTGCGACCCCACCAGTCGGTAAAAATCTTCGTCAGCGAAAATGTTTCAACCGCAAATTGACCGTTTCTGTCAGCCACAAAACCCTCTCAAATTTTTATTAATAAACCACGACATGAAAATGATGCGACTATACACCTGCTGCAGATGCCGGACCGTGAGGCTGGAGCTCTTCACCGAAACGCACTAATCTGGCGCTGTTGAAAACCACGACAAGCGAACCTGTAAAGTGCAGCACGGCAGCGTAAATCAACGGCAGCCAGCCTGCCGCCGATGCTGAAACACCGAGAATTATAAACAGAACACCAAAAAGAAGGTTCTGATTGATGATAGCCCTTGTTTTGCGCGACAGTCTGACTAAAAACGGCAGTCTTTTCAAGTCATTGCTCATCAGAGCTATTGACGCCGAATTTATAGCGACATCGCTGCCTGCAGCTCCCATCGCTATTCCTAAATCACCGCTGGCAAGCGCAGGAGCATCGTTAATTCCATCACCAACCACTGCAACAATATGACCGTCCTTCTTCATTTGTTCTACAATTGCAAGTTTATCCTGCGGCAGACATTTGGCCTTCACATCGGTACAGCCAAGCTCAGCCGCGACTCGCCGGGCAACTTCTTCCCTGTCGCCGGTAAGCATTGCTATGCGTTTTACATTTATTTCGAGCAACTGTTCAACCGCCTGCCTGGCCTCCGGCCTTGTTTTATCCTGTAAACCTATCCAGCCGATACACTTTGAGCCGCGGGCAACGTATAAGGTGCTGAAACCCTGTTCTTCGTGCAGTGAAGGGTCGTCAACAACCGATGTGTCAATGTTCTGTTCGTGCAGAAATGTATCCCTGCCTACTAAAACTTTCTGACCGTCAACCTTAGCAGAAACGCCCTTGCCCGGCGTCTCAGCAAAACCATCCGCATTTGAAAGTGCCAGATTAGCTTCTTTTGCGACTATTTGCAGAGCCCGTGCCGCCGGGTGTTTGCTCATCTGCTCCGCTGAGGCAGCGAACTTTAAAAGTTCTGCCGGCTCAGTGCCTCCGGCAGGCGTTAGTTTGGTTACATAAAGCTGACCGGTGGTAAGAGTGCCGGTCTTGTCGAATACCATCGCGGTTATCCTGCCGGCAAGCTCAAGGTCGGCTACCTTCTTTATCAGGATACCGAGCCTCGCTGATGCCGATAGCGCCGCGACCATAGCCGTTGGCGTGGCAAGTATCAGCGCACAGGGACAGGAAACGACAATTGCGCCTATAGCGCGATTTATATCACGAGTAAAAAACCATATTATTGCAGATATCATCAATATTGTCGGTATATACCACTTAACATACCTGTCGATAATCCGCATTATCGGTATTTTGGTATGCTCCGCCTGCAGGATAAGAGCCTGGACTTTGCCAAGGGTCGTATCCCCACCCACCCTTGTTACTCTGATATCGAGAACGCCGGTAAGGTTGCTGGTGCCGGCAAAAACCTGTATTCCGGGCACTTTGTCAACAGGAAGGGATTCGCCTGTTATCGTCGCCTCGTTTACGGAACTTAAACCGGCTATAACCTCACCATCGGCTGCGATGTTGTCGCCGGGCTTTACACGAATTATATCGCCCTTGCTTAATCGGCCGGCGTTTATTTCCTTTTCCTGTCCGCTGCGTTCAATCAGACATGCCTTTGTTGGAGTAAGTTTTATCAGCGATTCGATGGAGGTTCTTGCGCCAAGCGCGGTTCTTGTTTCGACAAGCTCGCTGAGAAGCAGGAAAAACGCCACAACGCTGGCCGCGACATAATCGCCTGTAGCAAATGCGGCGATTATCGCCAAAGCCACCAACTCGTCCATATGCATATGCCCCTGCACGACGGACTTCATCGAATGAATGATAACCGGCGCACCTAAAAGTATCGCCGCAAGCATTGCAAGCATATCTCTGACCTCTGCGCCCCTGCCGTAAAAAATCGGCGAAATCAGACTGTTTATCAGAAGCGTTCCGCCAAGCAGCGTGCCTGCCAGCGCAAGACTTACTGTAACCTGCTTTCGATGCGTCTTTTCAACATCGACTTCGTGTGCCGTCAAATTCAATGCTCTGTGCACCATATCCCTATTCTTTCTTTTGTTGTTTTTTATCTTTTCCCAGCGTAGGGTCTCTATTCACCATAACCCTGAACTCCGTATTTTTGAAGCCTGAGCCGGGCTGAACTATTATGGTTTCCTGAGTATTACTCAGAATCTCTTCCATCGCCTCCTGATAAATCCTCTCAAGCACAAGCTTCGGTCTTTTGCGATATTCAGGCAGAAGCTTCGCAAGATAATCAGCGTTAGCCTTTGCGGATTCAACCACTTTGGTTCGATAAGCTTTTGCTTCCGCTATCGTCTGGCGGACCTGCCCGGAAGAATTTGCCAGGTAATTATCCAACTGCTGTTCTGTTGCATTCGGTTCGGCCAGAGCCTTTATTATTTCGGGGCCGCCTGCTTCATTGATTTTGCTCTCGGCATAACCCTTCGCCTCGCGGATGATTTTGTCTGCCTCATTACTGGCCTTTATCGAGGCTATGAAGGCGTCTTCTACCTGCCGCGGCCAGGTAATCTGTGTAATCTGCATCGAATCAACTTCTATGCCGCTCTCTATCGCATCAAGTTTTTCCTGCAGAAGTTTCTGTGCCTGTCGGCTTATCTGGGCATCGCTCTTTATCGCCTCATCAATGCTGAACTGGACCATCGTGGCGACAATCGCATTACCGGCAAGAGATTTTAAGAGAGACTCGACACTCGCCGGTATGACATCGATATAATTCTGGCCTGCCGGCGCAGGTTTGACATAAACATTTCTGAAAAACAATTCGCAATCGGAAATTTTGTAAGTCAAAAGCCACTTTGAATGGATGATGTTATAATCGTCGCCGCCTTTTAAATCCGCAACGGTATCATTGCGCGTAATACAATAGCCGTCCATCACAGGGTCAAGCGTAAAGGAAGCACTCTTCTTTGTTTCATCATACCAGAAGGCATCTATCGCCACCCGCTGAATGGTATTTTTGCCCGGAAATTTTATCACTTCCTCTATCGGATAAGGCACAGCCCAGTGTAGACCGGAACCAAGTATCCTTTCGTCGCTTGTTTGGCCGCGTATTCGGCCAAATCTTAAAACCATTGCCCGTTCGTCAGGCCCGACCGTAAAAACACCTGAGCTGAAAAATAATATCACAAGCACTACCATTACAATCTTCAGTACGAAGAAGCTTATCCGCAGGGCATCCGCAAGACTCCTGCTGCCCGCATCAAGTTCGCCGATCGGAATACCAGCCTGCGAATCTATTTCATCGTGCCCGTGGTTATGATTATGGATATCGCTCATAATTATTCCTGTTATTGCTTAGGCTCAATTTGCGGCATTTGTTTGAGCAGCTTAAACGGCTCCGCATCGGCAGGCAGCACCACTGTCGTGCGTTCCTTGAGAGTCTTTTTAAGCGTCTCAATCTCACGAAGGAACATTGCAAATTCAGGGTCTGCATCAAGCATTTTGTAATACTGAGCGGCCTCGGCATCGCCGCTGCCTCTTATTGCCTTTGCCCTTGCCTCCGCTGCCGCCAGAAGCTCGGTAATTTTTGAGTCGGCATCGCTTTTAATTCGCATCGCCTCTGCACTGCCCTGTGCAAGAGTCGCTTCTGTTTTGCGCTTCCTGTCAGCCCTCATCCTCGCAAAGACGTCCTCTGTAACCTTTTCGCTCACCTTGAGCATCTTTATACCGACAGATTCAATTCCTATGCCATATGCCTGTTTTACGGGTTCGCAAACCAAAACCATCTCATTTTCAATTTCGCCGAACTTAATCTGCTGGCGGTCTGTATTGACTAATTCACTGAAATAATGCCTGCCGATAACCTTGTTCTGAGCGTCCCGCAGCCGGCTCTTGAGAAGTTTTTCAGCTCCGGCGGTATCCCTTACAGCTTCGCGGAATCGTTTGGCATCTGCTATTCGCCAGATAACATAGGTCTGCACAATTATCGGCTCACCGCCTTTTGTCGTCGTTTCCTCTTCAACGCCTTCGAACAACGTCGGTCTTGAATCATACCTGACCAGCGTTTGAATCGGAGCAGGCCATTTCCAGTTCCAGCCCGGCTTTTGTATCTGGCGGGTGGACTGTCCGAACGTCAAAATCAAGGCTGATTCAGTCTGACGAACCTGAAACGAGACAAGATAGAGCAGCATAACTGCTACAATCAAAACCACGAGAATTACAACCGCTATATTTTTCATTTCGTCATATCCCTAAAATTTATCGTTCAATTTTACCTTTTCACTTACTGGCCCTTTACCGGCTCTATGTCATACAGGCTCGGTACCTGTTTTTCCTGAAGGTCTATTATTGTTACCTGCGTATCGCCGTCAGCCACAACGATGTATTTACGAATCTTCGCAAGTGACTCTTCCAGCATACCCATCTTTAGTTCATGTTTATAAATCCGCTTCGAAGCCCGATAAGCCGCAAGCTGCTGGCTGAATCTTTTGCCGGTTGATTCGGCAATCGCGACTTTCTCATAGGCGTAACTCTGCGCCTGACGAAGTTTGGCGAACAACTCGCCGCTTGCCTGAGAAAAAGCAGTGTCAAGCTCTATTTTGATTTTGTCCGTCTCTTTCTGTTTGCCGGCCTGCTCTGCCTGCATATATTTTTCCGCAAGATTATACAGGGTCTCGGCCTGTTTGATGGAACCGACATTTGTGGTAAAAAGTTTATCCCGCTGGGCGATGGCTTCAAGAATGGCAGCCTGTTTTTTCTGAACGGCGCCTATAACCGCCTGAAAATCCGGTGCAACATCGGGCGGAGGATGAAATCCTTCCAAACCCATAAAGACTATCTCAACTCCCAGTCCCATCCTGTCGGCTTGTGCCTGAATTGTCCCAATAAGCTCCAAAGCGGCCTTCGTTCTGCCCGCTCCGAGCAGGCTTTCTTCGCCGCCGCCGGATACCGATTCCGGTTCGACACGCGAACCGGCGGCAAATTTTATTACCTCACGATAACAAATATCTTCGAGAATTTTCCGGTTGTCGGCATAGTTGTAAAGATATTTATATAAATCCACTACACGATATTGAACAGGAATGGCCGCCCTTATAATACTCACGGGCACCGCGCCTTTTTCCTGTGAATTGATGCTCTCTGTGGCTACTAAAAGATTATACTCCGCTTTATAATGTTCTTTGCCCCAGAGCAGAGCTTGTTTTTGCTTCTCAGGGTCATCTTCAGGAACATAACCTATATGTATCTCCTGAATTTCCTTTGTCGGAAATTCTCTTGTTATTTCAAAAGGCCATGGGAGCTTGAATTTCAGTCCCGGCCCGATGAGCCGGACATTGTCCTGCGAATCAAACGCCGAGCCGAACCGCTCAACTATCGCCTGCGACTCGGGACCAATAATTACAACGCAGCTTAAAAGATAAAGTATCACCGCCGAAACAATAATCAGCGGCACTATTGCCTGCTCCATTATCTTATAAAACCACGTTTGCGATACTTTAAAGCCGAATTGATAGTCGATAGCGTTTGCGGCGGTCTGCAAAATATTGCCGGGAGATGCTATTATCGCCAGCAGTCTGCTGTCAAACGCAGTGCTGCTATACTGGTCTTCCAATCTCGGCCGGTATATATCAAGTATAAAATTAAGAGCTGTTTCCAGACCGAGAATAAAAATCAGGACCGGCACAGCCCAGTCGAGTACAACCAGAACCACCGAAACTTTAAACTGCGCAAAAGCCATTCCCGCGGCACAGGCGAATGATAAAATCGCTGTGGCGAGCAAATAGCTTCCTCCCGCACGAAGGGGACGCCATTGCTGCTGACTTGACATCCCTGTGGTATAAAGTGAAAAAAGAAAACTCAAAAACGCAATGGAAATGGTCAGCACTGCGCCCAAAAGCAAATGACTTAGCTCTCCGGTTTCCTGGCGCCGCAGGAGATGCCTTATAAACGCCGCGCCCATCCCCATCTGATACAAGGCTATAATAACGGAAAATACAGGCAGGACCCATTTTTCAAAGTTTTTTAACCTGTTCTGGGCAACTGCGAAAAGTTCGCTATGACTTTTCTGTGCTTCAAATATTGTATCGCCGCTGCTGCGCTCAAGCACAGCCATATCGAGTTTTTCCTGCTGAGCCAGCGCCCTTTGATAAAACTGCAGGGCAAGCACCGCCCAGATTACCGCCGCCGCAAGTATCTGCCAGCTAAGTGCATATAAGGCAAAACAGGAGGTAACCTTACTTAAAATAAAACTGCCGAGAAAAAATACCGCGCTTAAAATAAGCGCCGCAAGACTTATAAACCCTGCCTTTTTTGCATCTGTCTGCATTTACTATCCTTAACTATTTTACAGAAACCCTAACAGGCCCTTGCACTAAACCTCCACCCGCATCCAAAGTATACAAGAAAGTTGCTTTACTACAAGCATAAAAGAAGGTAATATAATCGACAAATTCTGTATAGCAAAACTTTTATCCTAAAAAAAATGCTCTATAAACTGTATTCAATAGCGAAAAATACTTTCATTGAAACAATAAGACAGCCGGTTTACGCGGTCATTGTCGCCGCGGCTGTGTTTCTGTTCTTTCTCAGTCCATCGTTATCAATGTACACAATGGACGACGATAATAAACTTTTGAGAGAGTTGGGGTTATCTACGCTCTTTATCGCAGGTTTGTTCATAGCAACTTTTAGCGCCTCAGCGGCAATAACGGAGGAAATCGAAACAAAAACCATCCTGACCACCCTTTCCAAACCGATCCCGCGATACATCTTCATCCTCGGAAAATTCACAGGCACTATAGCCGCCGTCATCCTGGCCCATTACATCTTCACTATCGCTATGCTTGTAACGATACGCCACGGTGTAATGTCAACAGCTTCCGATACTCACGATATGACAGTTATTATATCGGCTGCCATCACAATAGGCCTTTCATTTGCCATAACTGCTTTTCTGAACTATTCTTATGACTGGAAATTTACTTCAACAGTGATAATCCTGATTTCGATTTTTGCGACAATGGCTATCGTGTTTCTTTATTTTATAGACCCGGACTGGAAATTCAATCCCGCCGGCAACAAATTCAATTCAGTTGATATATATGGTTCAATATTACTTTTGATTGCGCTTTTTATCTTAACTGCAGCAGCCCTGATGTTCTCTGCGCGATTCAATGTTCTGGTAACATTGAGTTTGTGTATAGGCCTGTTTCTGCTCGGTCTCATAAGTGATTATGTATTCGGCAGATTTGCCGAGAGCCACCTGTGGGCTAAAATAGGCAAAATAATAATCCCCAGCCTTCAGGTATTCTGGATTAGCGATGCTATTTACGAACAGAACAGCAAGGTAACAGTTGACTATATAGCATCCTGCGGCATTTATGGGTTGCTTTACACTACAGCCTTCATCCTGATTGCAATAGCCCTCTTCCAAAGAAGACAAGTCGGGTAGGAATTGAAAGGAAGTAAGGATGTAAAGAGGCAAGGAAATAAGGAAAAACAGTCGAAATTGTTCCTTACATCTTTGCTTCTGCCGTAAGGCATCCCTTAGCGGACTTATTTCCTTACTTCTTTTTCAACTGCTGTTTCATCGCAGTTTTCCTGTTTCGGACAGCGGGCACAATCGCTCCAGACCTTCATAGGAAGCGTCTTTTTATCAACAATATTAAACCCCTGTTTTTCAAAAAACGCCGGTTCGAGAGTCAGCGCAAAGACCTTTTCAACCCCGAGATTTCTGGCTTGTTCAACAGCATTTTCGACCAATGCCTTGCCGATTCCTTTATTCTGGTATTCTTCCGCAACGGCAAGTGATTTTATCTCTGCAAGGTCAGACCATATAACCATAAGTGCACAGCAGCCGACAACCTGTCCATCAATTTCCGCTACGCTGAACATCTGCAGATTGTCAAAGATATACGCCTTTGACCGGAACAGCATCTTGTCAAGCTGGGCATATCGGCTTATAAGCGAATAAATCGTCTCAACATCTTTAACCGCGGCATTTCGAATAACCATAGAACTAAAATATAACCCCCTTATCCGTTTTTGCAATAAAAACTCCATTTAATCGTTTATGTGCCGGATTGCCGAAAAAAAGCTGGAAAAGGCAAATTATATTACTACAATGTGCCAGTTCTATGAGATTCATATTGATTGATAAAGTGGTTAAAATAGTACCCGGTAAAGAGATACAAACTGTCAAGAATGTATCTCTTTCTGAGGAATATCTGGCGGATCATTTTCCGACTTTTCCGGTTCTGCCGGGCGTTTTTATGCTGCAAGGCCTGGTAGAATCGGCCTGCTGGCTGGTTCGCGAGACTGAGAATTTCGCCCATAGTATGGTGTTGCTTGCTCAGGCAAAAAATGTAAAATACAAAAGCTTTGCAGCTCCGGGTATGAATATTCAATATACCGTAACGGCAAAGGATATAGAAGAAAACATAAGTTCGTTTTCAGGCACAGGCGTTTGCAACGGAGAATCTATTGTCGAAGCAAGATTTAGTCTGAGGCATTTTAATCTTGCCGAGAAGGATTCAAAACTTGCCGCTGAAGACTCTTATATCATTAAAAAATTAAAAGAACGATGGAAGCTCTTAAATTTGCGGCGCTGAAAGCATCGACTTTCTCGATATCGTTTTTCGTATGGAAAAGGCTTTTGGAATAAAAATCCCTCGTGAGGAACTCTTTCCCGCTGAAAATATTTTAAGCAACAAAGAATATATCAGCAACGGGAAACTTACGCCAAAGGGTCTGGAAGAACTCAAAAAACGTATGCCGCATACCGACCTTTCTGAATTTGCCGCCGACCCGAATATAAACAAAATCGGCGATTTGTTCACCGTCGATGTTCTGGTCAACTTCGTCGATTCAAAATTAAATTCGTAAGTAAACCCGCCGTAAAACGGCGGGCTAAATATCAAAATAAATCTTGGCCAAAGGCCGAGCCCGCAATTTTGATTTTTTATTTTTGATTTTTAATTTTAGTTATGCGCTGGATATGGATTGACAAATTTATCGAATTTAACAGCGGCAAAAACGCCGTTGCCATAAAAAATGTAACTATGGCCGAGGAGCATTTGCACGATAATTTTCCCGGCTTTCCTATTATGCCTGAATGCCTGATGATTGAATCAATGGCTCAAACGGCCGGCATTCTCGTTGGGCAGGCTCGCAATTATAAGGAGAAGGTAATCCTTGCGAAAATCAACAAGGCTGTTTTTTATAATTACGTCCGGCCCGG
>JAPLMW010000015.1 GCA_026386845.1 Phycisphaerae bacterium | reverse complement strand
GTCTTTTAATTTAAGAAGAAGTAAGGAAGTAAAGAGGCAGGGAGGTAAGGAAACGCGATTAAGGTTCGATAAGTTCCTTATATCCTTATTTCCCTATTTCCTTGCTTCCTTAAAAATCATTAAATCAGTGTAATCTGTGATTAAAAAAGGATAATTATGAAACCGAATCCGGGACTCAATGAGCTCGATGAGCTTTGTATTCAAACTATCAGATTTTTATCGCTTGACGGCGTGCAAAAAGCAAAGTCGGGACACCCCGGAATGCCGATGGGTATGGCGCCGGCGGCATATACGCTGTGGATGAAATACCTGAAATACAACCCGGCAAATCCGAAATGGCTGGGAAGAGACAGATTCGTCCTCAGCGCCGGCCACGGCAGTATGCTTTTGTATTCGCTTTTGTATCTGACCGGCTACGATATGACTCTTGAGGACTTGAAAAACTTCAGGCAATGGGGAAGTAAAACGCCGGGGCATCCGGAATTTGGCCACACAGCCGGCGTTGAAGCAACAACAGGCCCGCTGGGGCAGGGAATTAGCAACGCGGTTGGAATGGCTATCGCGCAGAAGTATCTGGCCGCTTATTTTCATAAAGAAGAGTTGAATATATTTGATTACAACATTTTTGTCATCGCAGGCGACGGCGATTTGCAGGAAGGCGTTTCTTCAGAGGCCTGCTCGCTTGCGGGACATCTCGGTCTTAACAAATTAATTAC
Organism: Phycisphaerae bacterium; assembly: GCA_026386845.1. Taxonomy (GTDB): domain Bacteria; phylum Planctomycetota; class Phycisphaerae; order Sedimentisphaerales; family UBA12454; genus JAPLMW01. The sequence continues at coordinate 11,662 of JAPLMW010000015.1, read as the reverse complement.
GATTTACGATGACAATCATATATCAATTGATGGGAATACAAGCCTTTCGTTCTCGGAAGACAGGGCAAAAAGATTCGAGGCGTATAACTGGTATGTCCAAATTGTCGGCGGCGACGGTAACGACATGATTTCGTTTGAGAAGGCGCTGAAAAACGCGCTGGCGGAGAAGAACAGGCCCTGCATAATCAATCTCAGGACACATATCGGATATGGAAGCCCGAATTTTCAGGATACACACAAGGCGCACGGCGCGCCGCTGGGCGAAGATGAAGTCAAACTAATCAAGAAGAATTTCGGGTGGGACCCGGAAAAGACGTTTGTCGTGCCGGATGAAGCTCTCAAACATATGCAAAAAATGAAAGCAAAAGGCGCGGAGATTGAAAAACAGTGGAATGAGAAATACCAGAAATACTCAAAGCAATTTCCGGAGCTTGCGAAACTAATCAATAATCCATATCCGGAAATAACAGGCCTGCCGACGTTCGGGCCAGACCCGATGGCGACAAGACAAGCGTCCGGAAAAACACTTGATGCGATAATGCCGAACCTGCCGTTAGTGCTGGGCGGGTCGGCAGATTTGACGCCATCCAATAATACGAGATATAAAGACGTTACAGATTTTCAGAAAGATAATCCTACGGGCAGATATATCCGCTACGGCGTGCGAGAACACGGGATGGCGGCGATAATGAACGGAATAGCGGCGAGTGAAATTCTGCGGCCATACGGGGGGACGTTCTTCTGCTTTGCCGATTATATGAGGCCGGCAATAAGAATGGCGGCGATGAGCGGATACAGAACCATTTTCGTTTTCACGCACGATAGCATCGGACTTGGCGAAGACGGGCCGACGCATCAGCCGATTGAACATACCGCATCATTGCGAGTTATACCGAATCTGCTGATTATCAGGCCGGCGGACGCAAATGAAACGGCTTACGCGTGGAAAATGACGCTGGAATACAAGGCCGGGCCTGTTGCACTGCTTTTGACAAGACAAAGTATCCCGGTATTGGACAGGACGAAATATCCGCCTGCGTCGAGCATCGCAAAAGGCGCTTATGTGCTTGTGAAACCCGATAAGCCCGATGTGATAATTATCGGGTCGGGTTCGGAACTGGAAATCGCACTGAAAGGCGCGGAGAAATTAGCGGCTGAAAATATCAAGGTGCAGGTCGTCAATATGGCGAGTTGGGAACTGTTCGAAAAGCAGGATAAGGCATACCGCGATTCAGTGCTGCCGCCGAGCATAAAAGCGAGAGTTGCAATCGAGGCGGGCGTGCAAATGGGGTGGGAAAAATACATCGGTGATAAAGGCATATTTTTAGGCATCAGCGGATTCGGCGTTTCGGCACCATATAAGGTGTGCTATGAGAAATTCGGATTGACAGCGGATGCGGTTTTTGCGGCGGCGAAGAAAAGTATTGCAACGGCAAAATAGAAACCACGGATTCCTTCGACAAGCTCAGGACAGGTACACGGATTTGCGCGGATTTATTTTTTGCCACAGAGCTCACAGATCTCACAGAGAATAAAATATTAGACACGGCTTAACGCTGGATTTACACGGCCAATTGCTTTAAGGCTGTGCATAAATGCACTATTAAAATTCAAAGCTGAACCCTTGCTTGAAGTGAACTTCAGCCGGGTTTGCACTTTAAATTTTTGCCGGCTGCGCCAACTGCCTTAAAGCAAGCGAACATTGTCGTACCGACAACGGCTAAACAGGCAATAATTTTTTGAGTTCTCCCTCAATCCAATTTTCGGCGGTTTTTGCGGCGGCGAAAAAGACCATTGCAGCGGCAAAATAATTTGCCACTAAGGCATCCGCCGTCGCCAAGGGCTATGGCGGGACAGGCTAAGACACGAAGCTTTTTTATCACTGATTTCGCTGACCCGCCAAAGGCGGGCAAGTTTCATTGATTTATTTTTCACCACCGAGCTACAGAAGACACCGAGTTCACAGAGAATAAAATATTAGACACGGATAAACACAGTTTGTTTCAACAAGTCCATTTTGCCGATGGCCTTTTGCTCAAAGCAGTCAGCTATCCTCGAAATATCCCTTCGACTTTGCTCAGGGCTTGATTTCTGCGTTAGCCTTCCTGTTTTTCGCTGCGGCATATAAATATGCCTCGTTGAAACAAAACACGGTTACGGCTCGCTGCTTGTATAAATGATGACCTCCGCCCCAGGCGGACAAGTTAAAGCAAAAAATATTGTTAATTGTTCAACATATAATAGGAGGAAGGAAAAAAACGCCGCGGGATAAACGGCCGCTATAAGAGGAAATCAAAAATAAAAGATGAAAAATAAAAATTACAGATGAAAAATAAAAAATTCCAAACGACGAACCCTGCCATTGTGATGGCAGGGCTAACCACCGGCACGCCGCGGGATAAACGGGAACTATCAAATATAAGATTTAATATTTAAGATTGAAAATTTAACAATTGAACGTCCAACATTGAACGCTGAACGTTGAACATCCAATAATGAAAAACAAAAAATTAATTCACGGGGCAGGCGGCTGCTGTTTATTCCTATTTTATTATTGGTTTAAACAATTGCTCATCTATTATAAATTCGTATCCTGTATTATAAATCCATTCTTTTATATTCATGATTACATCATTGATTATCTCCGACAAGAGATTAATCCATTCGTTTTTTACTTTATAGTAGTTTAGTAAATCTTTAGACTGGTGTTTTTTAAAATCACCAAAATCAACAACGACACCTTTATCACTATCTAATTTTTTTAGAAGAATTAGCCGATCAGGTAATTCTTTGTTTTCAACGGGATTCAATTCTTTGCCAGATACAATATTGTATTCATCTGTTTTCTTTTCTGTCCTCTCCAAATAATCCACACGTTTTATAAATATTTCAAAACTATTGATTGACTTTAAAAAACTAATTATTATGCATAAAAGATCTGTATCCATCTTATTTATTATTTGATTATTTTGTATTTTTTCGCTAATAGTTTTGATTGAATACTCCCAATTTTTCTTTGCCTGAAAACCTAAATATTCTCCTCTAGAAATAATCTTTACTAAATCTTGTTTACTGAGTTCACAAATATTTTTAATGCTCTTTGGATTCAATTGAAATTCATAGTTAGGATAAAGAAACTTTCCAAGTTGGTTTAGAACAGCCAAAACTTCTGTGTCTATCAACATTTTCGAATAATCATAAATTTCTTTACGAAGTCTTTTTTCTGATAAACTGACAAAGAACTGATAAAATATGTAAATAATCGGTATAGCAAATAACGTAGCAGAAAGACTTATTATTATCGAATTTAAGTTATTTGCTGTTTTACCAGCCGAAAAATACAAAATAATACCTGCTATTGACGATATCAAAAAAGGAAATGACCTAATCAATATTCTTTTTATTCTCATGTCACCTTTCTTATTTTCTCTGCGGCATCTGTGGCGGATTATTTTAGTTTTACCTGCGAATTTCGATTTTCATATTGGGTCTTCCTGTTTTTTAAAACATTTGTCGAGCTGTTTATTCGCATCGCGGAGATTTGCGGCACTGGCAAGGTGTTTGGACACAATCCTTTTGCCCAGCGGAGCAAAGGAAACCTGCGCCAGTTTAAAGTGGGCCAGTCCAAATGGAATACCAATTATTGTAATGCAGCATAACAAACCTGCAACAGCGTGAGAGATTGCAAGCCACAGGCCGGCAAGGATTATCCATAAGAAATTCGCCAAGCCGGTGGTAACAATTCTATTTTCGCCGAGCTTGCGGGCATCAATCAGCTCTTTGCCGAATGGAAAGGCCGCAAAGCTTGCAATTCGGAAAGATGCTATGCCGAAGGGTATGCCGATTACTGTAATACATAAAATCAGGCCGAAAAGAAGCCAGAAGAGGCAGGCAAAGAATCCGCCACCGAATACGAACCACAGCAAATTGCCGGCAAATGCCATATATTCCTCATTTATATTGAAAGATACTAATTCTATTATAATTCAGGACAGGAAAAAGGTAAAAGGGAAAATATCCATTTTGGATTGCTACTCCCTAAGTGGTCGCAATGACAAACCCCCGAATAAATTCGGGGGCTAAATATTTTAAAACGAACCCCGTCATACGGGGATGACGGGGCTAAACAGTTGCAAAGGATGGGGAAAGGGGTTATTATAAATGCGGATATGGATTCCCGCATTCGCGGGAATGACGAACCCCCTGATATCCACCTGAGGCGGATAAAAATCAGAGGGCTAAATATCGTCGCCGTGCCGGCGACGGCTAAACAAATATGAAACACCCTCACACCAATGGTAGAATAATATGCATTATGTCTATATTTTAAAGAGCAAAAAAGACCATAATTTTTACATAGGTTTCTCCAGCAACTTAAAACGCAGATTGTATGAACATAATTCAGGATTAGTTTCTTCTACAAAATCAAGAAAACCATTTGAATTAATTTATTATGAAGCGTATAGTGCCAAGAGTGATGCAAGAAAAAGAGAAAAAAATTTAAAGTTGCGGTCAAAGGCTTTTGCACAGTTAAGGAAGCGAATCAAGGAAAGTATCGAGATATGACCATTGGTGTGAGGGTAAAAACTATAGCGGTAATGACGGGAGGCGGGGACTGTCCGGGTCTTAACGCTGTTATCCGCGCCGTGACAAAAACGGCGATATCAAAATACGGCATAACGGTCTGGGGCATCGAGGACGGATACCTGGGGCTTATTGAAAAAAGGCTTCGGCCGCTAAGCTATAGTGATGTCAGCCATATCCTCAGTATCGGCGGGACGATACTCGGCTCAAATAATACAACAAATCCGTTTAAATATCCGGTCAGGAACAAAAAAGGAGAAGTTAAATTCAATGATGTTTCGGATGACTGTGTTGAAACTCTGGCTGAAAAAGAGATTGACGCATTGATCTGCATCGGGGGCGACGGGACAATGACGAGCGCAGCGGCGTTTGCAAAAAAAGGCCTTGTCGTAATCGGAGTGCCGAAAACTATCGATAACGACCTGTGGGGCACCGATGTTACCTTCGGCTTCGATACAGCGGTAAATACGGCTGTGGAAGCGATAGACAAACTCAGAACCACGGCAAGCTCACATCACCGCGTTATGATTGTCGAAGTAATGGGCAGATACGCGGGGTGGATTGCTCTGTATTCGGGAGTCGCGAGCGGGGCTGATGTTATTCTCATACCTGAAATTCCCTACAGAATCGAAAAGATATGCCAATTTGTTGAGAAGCGAAACAGCTGGGGCAAAAGCTACAGTATCATAGTGGTCGCGGAGGGGGCAAAAGCAGTTGGCGGAAAAATGGTCATTCAAAAAAAACTTGCCTTTAGCCCGGACCCGATACGATTGGGCGGAATCGCAAATAAACTTGCCGGTCAGATAGAACAAATAACGAAACTTGAGACGCGAGCAGTAACACTCGGCTATATTCAGCGAGGCGGGACTCCTACGCCGCGAGATAGAATACTGGCCACAAGTTTTGGTTATACCGCTTTGGAACTGCTGGTAAGCGGAGTAAAAAACCGGCTGGTCGTAATGAAGGACGGCAAACTTTCAAGCGTGCCGCTGTCGCAGGTAGCAGGGAAAATCAGAACTGTGCCGAAAAATTATCCGCTGATAAAGGCCGCAAGAGCTGTCAATACGTGCTTTGGCGATTAAAAGAAGAAAAAAGGTTCCTGACACCTTTTTAAGTTCTTTATTAATAAATAATTATAATAATAAAAACAGGAAAAAGGTTCCTGACACCTTTTTGAATATAGGACAATTAAAGAGTGTTCAGGAGATAATCTCGCAGCTTAAGACCGTCAATAGGGCGGTAAAAATTGCCGGGACGTGGGGAAGCTTTGCGCGCCTGCTGGCCCTGCATATCCACGAACAACTTAAAAAACCAATTCTATATATAAGCCCATATTTAGACGAGGCGGATAATGTCGTTGACGACCTGATTGCCTTCCATCCTTCGTCTGTCTATTCTAAAGCTTCTACCCCTGTCGAGGCTTCCGTCTTGGATAAAGTTGCGGCTGACAAAAAGGCAGACTACGGAGGACAAGTCGGCGGGAAAACAATCGAGACTTTGCCGGGGTGGGCGGGCGAGGAATTTGTGGAGACGAGCGATGAAATCAGCTCTGCAAGGGCAAGGTTGGTTCTTGGTTTAGCCCCCGCCCAAAAGGGCGGGGGAATTAGGCCGCCTCAAGCGGCGGCCGCTAAATGCGCGATTATTTCAACTTCAATACAAGCACTTATGCAGCCGGTGCCGCGGCCGGAAAAACTTTTAGAAAAAGGACTGCTTCTCGAGGTCGGCAAACAAATCGAAATGGACAAGGCCTCTGCGTGGCTGGCCGATAACGGTTTTGAAAACGCAGCACAGATAGATACGCCGGGGCAGTTCGCAAAAAGAGGCGGCATAATAGATATTTTCGCGCCTGTAACCACACTGTCAAATCAACCAATCGCTCTAAGAGTAGAATTTTTCGGCGATACTATCGAAAGTATAAGAATTATAAATCTTGATACTCAAAGGTCGGCGGAACATATCAACGATATTACAATCACATCTACCAGGCCGGATGATGATAAAGACAATCAGACAAATTTTCTAAAAATAATCGACCCTGAAACAATAATTTTTATCGAAGAGCCGGGGGAGGCGCAGGAAGTTGCTGACGTTTTTCTGCACAGGGTTGAAAAACCGGAAAAGTTATATAAATGGGGTGAAATTTACGAGGCGATGGGTAATTTTAAAAAAGTTTTCATAAGCAGATTCGCAGGAGACCTCGATAATATCGAACTGCGGATAAAAAGCACCCAGCAATTCGAACATAAAAACGCTCCGGCGTGGTCTGGACATCGGGAAGTTCTGCGAGAACTTGTTCAAATGGCAGAGCAAGGGTGGAACGTTAATATGTTCTGCGAAAACGCGGCGGAGGTGAAACGAGTTGAAGAAATTATTGCGGAAAACAAACAACCCCGCCATAGTGATGGCGGGGCTAACCAAAATACAAATTTTCATTTGCCGATTGGGTTTGTTCATAAAGGTTTCATAATTGAGGACATTAAAACAATAGTCGTTACACATCACGAACTATTCGGGCAGGCGATTGTGCGGCGAACTATCCGGCCTGTAGGGGCGGCAATTTCCATCGACTCAATCACAGAATTGAATAAAGGCGATTATGTCGTTCATATAAATTACGGTATAGGAAAATTCAAGGGCATTGAGATAATAGAAAAACATGGGCGCAAATGCGAATTCCTAACGCTGCAATACGCTGATAAAGCGATTATCCACGTGCCGGCGGAGACAATCGGGCTTGTGCAGAAATATATCGGGACATCCGCTGGGCGGCCGAAGCTGAATAAAATCGGCACAAAGAAATGGGAAAATCAAAAAAAGAAAGTTGCTGCGGCAACGGCGGATTTTGCGGCTGAACTGCTCGAAATGCAGGCGAGACGGCAAAGCATCAAGGGCATCTCTTACGAAGCCGATTCGAACTGGCAGAGAGAATTCGAGCAATCGTTTCTCTATCAGGAGACGCCAGACCAGATTGGCGCTGTTGAGCAAATCAAAGCTGATATGCAAAAGCCGCTGCCGATGGACAGGTTACTGTGCGGCGATGTTGGATACGGCAAAACAGAACTTGCGATGCGGGCGGCATTCAAGGCTGTCGAGGGCGGCAAGCAGGTCGCTGTTCTTGTGCCGACGACGGTTTTGTGCATTCAGCACGAAAGGACGTTTACGCAAAGATTCGCGGATTTCCCGATAGCCATCGAATCAGTCAACCGCTTCAAGACAAAGGCACAGGCAGCCGATATTCTGAAACGAACTAAACGGGGAACGGTCGATATCCTCATCGGCACGCATCGACTGCTGAGCGGCGATGTGGGATTTAAAGATTTGGGATTATTGATAATTGACGAAGAGCAACGGTTCGGGGTCGAACACAAGGAAAAATTAAAAAAGATGCGAATCAATGTCGATGTCCTGACGATGACGGCGACACCTATACCGAGAACGCTTCATATGGCGATGCTGGGGCTGCGGGATATAAGTTCGCTGGCAACGCCGCCGCTGGACAGGCGGGCTGTCGTAACGGGCGTGAAAAAATATGATGCGGAATTGATAAAAAAAGCGGTGACATTAGAACTCAACAGGCAGGGACAGGTTTTCTTTGTGCACAATCGTGTGCAGACGATAGAAAAAATCGCGGACGAGATACAGAAATTACTGCCCGAAGTCAAAATTGCGGTCGCACACGGACAAATGCACAAGCATGAACTTGAAAAGGCGATGATTGATTTTGTGCTTGGCGAGACAAATATGCTTGTCTGCTCGGCGATAATCGAATCGGGCATCGACATTCCAAACGCAAATACGATTATCGTAAACAACGCGGACCGGTTCGGACTTGCGCAACTTCATCAGCTTCGCGGAAGGGTCGGGAGATTCAAATACAGGGCATTCGCGTATTTTCTGCTGCCGAAAACAAGAAGCATCAGCCCGATAGCGGTAAAAAGACTTAAAGCGATAGAAGAATACTCGCAGTTAGGGGCGGGATTCAAAATCGCACTGCGGGATTTGGAAATTCGCGGGGCTGGAAATATCCTTGGGCTCCAGCAATCGGGGCATATAAATACAGTCGGCTATGAACTTTTCTGCAGGCTGCTTGCCGAGGCGGTAAAAAGACTTAAAAACGAACCTGTCGAAAAAGAACCGCTGACCGTTATCGACCTGGGATTCTCGACATTCATACCGCGAAATTATATACCGTCCGATTCGCAGAGAATGAACGTTTACCGGCAGATTGCGGCGGCGAGGACAAGCGAGGACCTTGCCAGACTGACCGAGCAGCTAAAAGATATGTTCGGTGAGGTTACCGAGGAGACAAAAAGACTTATCGACCTTGCGGAGATACGAATACTCGCATCAGCACACAATATCGGCTCAATAACAATTATGGGAAAAGATGTGGTTTTTGTTTTTGAAAACCCCCCACCGCAGGGGTGGGGGCTAAACAAGCCTAAACTATTCGCAGGCGCTCCTGGAATTGTCAGGATACCCGATGCGGTGACGGTGCATATCAGGCTTGAAGACAAATATTTCGAGCCCCAAACGCTGCTTGCGATGCTGAGAAAAATACTTCGCAAAAAGAAGTGATACAAATTATAATCGTGTTTTTGAAACAAGGACTCTGTTTACAGGAAATATATATGGATATGAGAAAATTAATCACAGGGATGATGATTTGCTGCACGGCGGTCTGGTTTTGGGGGTGCGAAGAGGCCAAGAAGCACGATGTGAGTGAAGCGAGACTAAAGGCGGTGAAGCCGCCAGCCACTATGCCGAAGATGCCGACGCCTGCCGGCGGAGTTACACTGTCTATCGAATCGACGGCGATAACCGCAGATGAGCTAATCAAGCCGGTGAAACCGCAGATAGACGCACTGGCCAGGGAGTATGACTACGAAATATTCAATAAAAAAGCGAAAAGACTGCTTGTGGACGTTATGCTGCAGAAAGTCGCAGATATAAAATTATACCAAAAGGCAAAGGCGGCACTGCCGGAAAATATAGACCAGGGCATTATCGATAAAATCGTGGAACAGGAAGTGCAGCGATTCATCGCGCATTACGGCGGCAATTATGCCACCGTCGAACAAATGTTCAAAGAAATGGGGACAACGTGGCAGGATTTTTACCAGCAACAAAGACGAGCCATTCTTATTCAGGCGTTCCTGTCGGAGGAAATGAAAGATGAAAAGCCAATAACCTATTCGGAACTTCTAAAGTATTACGAGTCCATAAAGGGCGAAAGTTATACAAAGAACGCTTTTATCGAATTTCGCCTTATCGACCTTGAGACAGAAAGATTCGCTGATGCGAACGACCCAAATATAAACGGAGAGCAAAAGGCGATGGAGCTTGCCGGCCAGATTGAGCAGAAAATCAGGAACGGCGAGGATTTCGCCGGGCTTGCGGAAAAATATTCGAATGACGAGAGTGCAAAAGTCGGCGGGCTGTGGAAACCTGTGCGGCCGGGGTCGCTCGTCGAGCCTTATAGCGTTATCGAAAAGACCGCTGAGGATATGAACGCCGGAGGTGTTTCTGAACCTATATCGGCCAGCGGGCATATCTTTATCGTAAAACTCGAAAATAAACAGGCTGAAGCTATCGAACCCTTCGAAAAGGTCCAGATGGAGGTCGAAGCCAGATACCTCTTTGAAAGAAAACGGAAACTGGTCGATAAAACGATGAAAAAAATTATTTCACAGGTTGATTTGACCTACGCAGATAATTTTCTGGAGTACTGCACGGAACAGGCTTATAGCCAGGCGAAAAAATAGCTATAAAGAAAAAATGAATCCCGCACCTTCTAAATATTCGTATATATACGCAGCCCTTTTAAGGAATCGAAATACCTGTATTGCACCCGGCAATAAGAAAATCGAACTGAAAGAAGGTGCGGGATGAACACGAATAAAAAAATACTTCATGGCATAGATTTGGTTGATTTTCCGCGAATAGAAGAAATGATAGAGCGGCACGGCAGTCATTTTCTTGACAGGATTTTTACGCCGACTGAACAGGAGCAGGCCAGTGAGATGAAAAACCGGATAGAAAGACTTGCGGGCAGATTCGCGGCGAAGGAGGCTATCCTGAAGCTTTTAGGCACAGGGTGGCGGGGGAAAATCGCGTGGACGGATATAGAAATAGTCAATAACCAGTTCGGCCAGCCGCAGGTTGCAATATCCGGCGAGGTGAAAAAAATCGCAACAAAATCAGGCGTTAAAGACGTAAGCCTAAGCATTACTCATACGGCAAATTTTGTTATTGCTTCAGCAGTCGCAATAACGGATGAAAAATGAAAACCAATCATTTCGACTGCATAGTTATCGGGGCGGGGCACGCGGGGGTTGAGGCGGCACACGCGGCGGCGAAAATCGGCGTTCAAACAGCCCTTGTAACCATCAGCAAAAATACAATCGCAAAGGCAAGCTGCAACCCGGCTATCGGCGGTATCGCAAAAGGACAAATCGTAAGAGAAATAGACGCGCTGGGCGGAATTATGGGCATCGCAACGGACGCAACAGGAATACAGTTCCGGATGCTTAACCGCTCAAAAGGACCTGCAGTCCGCTCGCCGCGAGCACAAATCGATAAATATAAATACTCCGATTTTGTCCGAAACGAACTTGAAAAAACAGATAACCTTACAATCATCGAAGCATTAGTCGCTGAAATACTTGTCGAAAATAATCAGGTTAAAGGAATTCTCTGCACAGACGGCAGAATTTATAACTGCAAAACGATAATTGTCGCAACGGGAACATTTCTAAAGGGCATAATGCACACGGGCAGCAAACAATGGCCGGGAGGGAGATTGGACGAACCTGCCGCGAATGAATTATCGGATTGTCTGCAAAAAATCGGGCTTGAAGTAAAACGATTAAAGACCGGCACGCCGCCGAGACTCGATGGGAAAACAATCGACTACGATAAAATACAAATTCAATACGGCGACGAAAAGCCTGCGGCGTTTTCGTTCGAGACCCTCGCAATAAAACAAAAACAAGTCCCCTGCTGGATAACATACACAAATGAAAAAATTCATAAACTTTTGCTCGACAATCTCGACAGAGCGCCGCTTTATACGGGG
>JAPLMW010000022.1 GCA_026386845.1 Phycisphaerae bacterium | reverse complement strand
ATGCTCGGCCTTCCTTTCGGTCAGATTGGAAAAGTAATCGAAGATAAAAAACTCATTATAAAAGACAGCTTAGGCAGGACAGCCGTAAATGCTGCGATTGATGATTTGAAAAACGCCTGGCAGAAACCGTTAAAATGGTGAGACACTGACTAACACCGACTAAAACACGGACGGACACAGACAGAAAACGAATTGGGATTATGAACGAAAAAAAACATATAAATTTATTATATGAAGAGCTGAGTTATCAAATTCGTGGCTGTGCCCTTGAAATTAAGAAAAATTATGGACTCGGGCACAAAGAAATATTATACCAAAGAGCTTTCGCGGAAGAACTTGGCCTGCGAAAGATAAAATATGAACGCGAGAAACCAATTAAAATATATTCACCCAAGACGATTAAAGTAATTGGCTCATATCAACCCGACTTCATAGTAGAGGACAAAATAATTATCGAATTAAAAGCTCTGGAACAAATGCCTCGCAAGATGATTGATCAGCTTTATGGTTATCTGAGAAATAGCACATACGAGTTAGGCTTTCTTGTAAATTTCAGATCCGATGGAGTTAATATAAAACGAATTATTTATACTAATGACAGAAAGAAACATATTCATTTAGTCGGTGACAGTCAGTGTTGAAGTCAGTGTCAGTCCGTGTAATTGGAGAATTATGGTAAAAGCGATAGTATTAAGAGCGGCGGGCATCAATTGCGATGTAGAAACGCAATACGCACTGGAGCTTTCCGGCGCAGAGGCACAGAGAATTCACATAAACAAAATTATCGAAAATCCCCAGATGCTCAAAGAATTTCACATTCTTGTTATCCCAGGCGGTTTCAGTTATGGCGACGACGTTGCCGCGGGCAAAATTCTCGCTAATCAGATTATTCATCATTTGTCCGACAGGCTTAACGCCTTTATAGAATCAGGCAAAATCGTCCTGGGCATCTGCAATGGTTTTCAGGTCCTTATCAAAACCGGTATTCTCGGCAAAACTGAGCCGACCGGAAAACAGCAGATAACAATCACCAATAACGACAGCGGCAAATATGAGGATAGATGGGTTTACCTTGAACCTTCGAGTAAAAAATGCATCTTCATCGACCCTGGCAGGAGAATTTACCTGCCGATGGCTCACGGTGAAGGAAAAATAATCTTTGAAAACGAGGGTGTGCTGGAAAAACTCAAAAAAGACAACCGGATTGCATTGCGGTATGTTGACGAGAATGGCAATACGGGTCCGTTTCCGATAAATCCCAACGGCTCAACCGATTCAATCGCAGGTTTATGTGATTCGACCGGCAGAGTTTTAGGGCTTATGCCTCATCCGGAAAGATTTATAAGATTTACTCAGCATCCCCACTGGACAAGATTAAAAGATAAATCACGTGCCGATGGCAGAACTATCTTTGACAACGCCGTCAAATATGTAAAAGAAAATCTGCTATAGTTAAAAGTGAAAAACTAAATACCTAAAAAGGTTCTTGGCACCTTTTTTATACTTACAGAAAAACTACCACGTATTCGGGTCATTAACATCTTTTAGATAATCGTCATGGAAAGTGGACAAATCATAATAATCTACATAACCATCCGGAATTTCATTTGGTCCTGATATATCCCCAACATATTGCCCCTGTGCATTTCCCCAGTCTAAAGCTAAAATAGAAAAATCTTTAAAATTAACAATTCCATCTTCATTCAAATCGCATAATATCCTTGTGCCTAATCTCCAATGAGCATATTCTCCTGTTCCATGAGTTAAATTTGGCAATGAAATATTGTGATATGCTCCATCCATAAGCAATGTATATTTTACATCAGGAATTGCCTTATCATACATAGTCAAAGTTTTTCCAAATAAGTCATTTGCATCAATAACTCTATATCTAAGGTAATTATCAATATTATTTACACTTCCTTTTACAGCTAAATCAAAGTCCCAACCAGAAGTAGTAACTGGGCGAGCATCAACTCCTAATTTATTCCCTTCAACATTCGTGTAGATTTCTAAAGCATTTGCATAAGGTGAAGGTGGAGAAGTAGAATCATAAATATCTATCAATTCATTTGCTCCAACAATATTTTTTAAAGTCAAAGTAGAAGTACCAATACTGGGAGTAGCGGTATTATTTTTAATAGTTATTACCCCCGCATTAGCTTTTGAGATATTTTCATTCATTAAATAAGCCCCTGCACCCCAACACGCCATAAGAATTATAGGTTTAGAATTATCTCTAACAAATTTCAAAACCGATTTTGCTGTTTGCTTAACTTCTTTCAAGATTTTCCCAAAGGTTTTCATATTACTATTAAACTGCGAGGATTTATTCACTTTCTCCTAAAATATTAAACAAATTATATCAGAAATGGTTTTAAAATCAAGTTTTTTCTTTACAAAAAAGACTGCTAATGCCTTTTTTATCTTATGCCCAGTCTTTGGGCCTCTTCTTCAAGGCCGTATTTTTTCATCTTCTTGTAAAGCGTTGTTCTGTTGATTTCCAATGCTTTGGCCGTGAGTTGCCTGTTCCAGTTATTCGCCTCAAGCGCCACCCTGATAATTCTCTTCTCCGGTTCGCCAATCGCGCTTTTGAGGCTTACATCCTTATAATCCTGGGCGGTCAGCTCAGTTTCGTGAGAAGTTATATTGGCAGGTATATCTTCCAATGTGATATAATCGGTTTTGCTCAAAAGAACCGCTCTTTCCATCATGTTCTCAAGCTCTCGGATATTACCCGGCCAGTTATATCTCTGCAGAGAATCCATGGCCCGGCTGGTAATCCCGATTTTGGTGCGGTTGTGCGTTATGCAGAAGTTTTTTAAAAAATGTTCTGCAAGAAGCGAGATGTCGCCCAGCCTCTGAGCGAGTGTGGGAAGACTTATAGTTATTACATTTATTCTGTAATACAAATCTTCTCTGAATCTGCCCTGTTTTACTTCTTCGAGAAGATCCCTGTTGGAGGCAAGGACTACGCGGGTATCAACCGTTATAGTCTTGTTGCTGCCTACAGGTTCAAATTGTCTTTCCTGAATGACCCGCAAAAGTTTTACCTGAAGTGCCGCTGAAGAATTTGCGATTTCATCGAGAAAGATTGTGCCGCCGTCGGCGGCCAGAAATTTACCCTGCTTGTCACTGATTGCTCCTGTAAAAGAGCCTTTCACGTGTCCGAACAATTCGCTTTCGAGCAGTGTTTCCGGCATAGCACCGCAACTTACCTCCACAAAGGGTTTGTCTCGCCGGCCGGAACGATAATGAATTGCCCTTGCCAATATGGTTTTCCCTGTGCCGCTGGTTCCTGTCATAAGAATAGTGCTCCTGCTGTCTGCGACGGCCTCGACAAGGTCGAAGATTTTCGCCATTTTATAATTCTGGCTGATGATATTGTCGAGACTGTATTTGCGCTGGAGCTGACTTTTGAGACTTTCGTTTTCGCTTATAAGAGACTGCTGCTTGAGTGCCCTTTCGATTGTCAGCCGCAGTTCGTCATCGACAATGGGTTTCGTGAGATAATCGTAAGCCCCCATTTTGATTGCCTCAACGGCGCTTTCAATTGTCCCGTAGCCGGTGATAATAATTATCACGGTCTGAGGATAATTCTTTTTAACCAGGTTCAGCAGTTCAAAGCCGCTGCCGTCCGGCAGATTGACATCGGTAATAACAAGAGAAAATTTCTGCTTTTGTATCTGGTTTACTGCCTGCTTGCAGGATTCTGCCCCGATTGCAGCATAGCCTTCGAGTTTCAAAAACTCACACAGCGAATCAAGTATTATTCTGTCATCCTCAACAATTAAAATGCTGTTTTGTTTCATATTTTATTCACTCACTCAAAGGAAGATAGACTGTAAAGATGCTGCCGACATCCGGCGCGTTTTCTGCGGTGATTTTTCCGCCGTATTTTTCCACAATGTCCCTGCAGATGGCAAGTCCCAGCCCCGTGCCCCTGCCGCCGGTTTTGGTCGTAAAGAACGGCTCAAAAATCGCCTCGCTGTTTTCAGGCTCAAACCCTTCTCCTGTATCCTGAAACTTTATCATCGCAACATTATTATCAGAAACGTTACAGTTTACCGTCACTTTCCCGCCGTCGGGCATCGCTTCAATCGCGTTTTTGAGCAGATTACAAAAAACCTGAAAGAGATTGCTGTTTCGTGTCTTCGGCAAAGCTGACTGATATTTTTTTTCAATCTCCACTTGCGCCGCTCGAGCCTGCGGCTCAACAAATTTGACGGCGTCATCGATGATTTTATCCAGCGGCGTATCCTCAAGAGTTGAATACCTGCTCCTCGCAAACTCAAGCAGTTCGGTAACAATCTGCACCATTCTTTTGAGACCCTCGCCGGCGTGTTCAAGGTACTCAACCGGCTTCGACAGGCCTTGCTCGCTGATAGTTCTCTTGGCCAGATTGATGTATCGCATTACACCGTCTATTGGGTTATTAAGTTCGTGCGCAACCTTGCTTGCCAGCTTTCCCAGCGATGCAAATCTTTCGGCACTGGCGAGCTGTTTTTTGATATTTTCTCTTTCGGTGATATTCTCCAGCATTATAAGCCCCCCCTCTATCGAATTATCCGAAGAACCCCTTAGCGGCACAAACGTTATCTGCAAAACCACCTGACTGCCGGCAGTATGATAACTTATGTTGTCAAAGTGGTAGCTTTTGCCGTTTTCTATAACATCGAGAAGTGTTTTTTGCCAGTTTCCCCAGATTTTTTCATTAGTCCCTGCCGCGAGCGTAACATCAGCGCTTTGCAGCACATTCATAAGCTCAGATGCAGATGGATTTACACTTACGACTTTAAGCTCCCTGTCAAATACGATGACGCCCACCGGCAGTGACTGCAAAATCACCTGTGTAAAATCTCTACTCCCGGCGGCGCTAACTTCTTTGTTTAACGTGATTTGCTTTCCAGTTTTAGACATAAAACATTATTATAGAAAACTTTAGCGGTTATTGTCAAGCTTATATGTTGCAAAAAATCAACAATACTGTTTTAAAACACACTCTTTCGTTATCTGTGTTTTTTACCATAACATATTTATTTTAAATAGGTTATGACTCTTTATCCATATTTGGCGATTAGGATGTATCCTTATTCTGCTATTCTTGTCCCTATCAGATTAAATTTTGTTGTAGTTTTTAAACGACATTTGCCAGTTTGACAATTTCCCAGGTTTAAAATAAACAACAAAAAGTCCATAAGCCTTTTCTTAAAAAGCTCTTAGGTGCGTTAAAATGGGGTGTTCGAAATATTCTATATTTGGTATATTATTTGCGGCAGTCCTATAAAACAAAGGTATTGGCTTTATCTATTTTATTTTTATTTACTCTAACTTAAGGCATGGAAGCAATGGGAGGAGCAGATGATAGGAGGAAACACAGACGTCTGCCTGTAAAGGTGGTGGCGTTGTGTCGGAAGGTAGGTTCGGTGCACGACCACGCCTTTAGCGGCAATACCGTTGATATCTGCCCCGATGGCCTCTTGCTCGAAACCCATCCTGAGCTTATCGAAGGAAGCAGTCAGAATTCCACCACAGACACCGGAGACCTTTTTAACATCGAGCTTGATATACCGGATGCCGATAGCGCCAACCGGTTCAGCGGCAAGGTTTCAGCGTATGCAAGAGTAGTCAGAATTGCCTCATTGCAGCCTGATCAGAAAATCGGCAAAAAACAGATAGCCTTTCAATTCTGCACCCGGCCGCAGTTCGATATCTAACAGGCTTCGATAGCGGGGTTGACCCCGCACCTACTCCATATTCTTACCACAACTCAGGACTTGCTTGTATGCCTATGCCAATTCTTAAAAATGATAAACAAATACCAGCGGAAGGAATACAAAGTAGGTGCGGGGTTGACATTCAGTTTTCTTTAAATTACCATCAGCTTTTATGAATATGAAAAAGTCTATCTGTTTACTGGCAATTCCCTTTTTCATTTCATTTTTGTCAGGCTGCACAGGTTTCTCCCAAAAGCCGTGGCGAAACATCAATACCGCTGAATTGATTAATCGGCAGCAACCACTGGAAGACAAACCTATGACCGTTAGTTTGCACATATACCTGTTTCGAATTCAGACAAACAAACTGCCGCAAATTCAGAATCAAATCGGCCAAACGAAGACACTGCCCGTAAAATATGATGACCCTGACGCCTTTTTGGCAAACGGCCTTATCGGCTGCGAAGGCGACGGAGCTTCCTGGCAGAAAATAGCTCAACTTTTGGCGCTATCGCAATCCAAAACAATAAACCATATCAATATTCTGATGACTGAAAATACGGCCGAAGATATTGTTATTGCCGAAGCAGTTAAACCGGTTTCGGTTGTCTATTACTCTGACAACGCAGCGGCAGGCATCAATTTTGACGCCGGCCAAATGGTTTTACGTTTAAAAGTGAGTCCTTTAATAGGTTTGCGGCAGGCGTGCCGGCTTGATGTAACACCTGTTTACAAAATAATAGGCCGGGAATCCAAAAAATTACAATCCAGCGAAAAAAATCGCGAATTTATCTTCGATTCAGCGGCTCTCAGCGTCCGTTGGCAGCCTGACCGGTATGTTCTGATTGCTCCCGCCGATGCCAAAGAAGAGCAAAATGAAACACAAACTATAGGAAATATCATATCCTACCGCCAAACCCCCGAAGATACTGCTGATTTGTGCCTGATAGCCTGTGATTTGATAAACAGTCCTCTATAAAAAATCCTGCAAAAAATCAAAAATAATATTGACAAACCTCTTAAGTAGGACTAAAATAGTCCTATATGGATGTTATACGGCGAAATACTGATTATGCGATGAGGCTTACCGCGTCATTAGTTAAAAGTTATGGAAAGCAGCCGATTTCTGCAAGACAGCTTGCCGCAAATCAGGACGTTTCTGAGGCCCTCGCCTGCAAGCTGCTCCAGAAGCTTTCTTCGGCAAAACTGGTTACAAGCCGTATGGGCGCCAACGGCGGCTTTGAACTTGCGAAAAATCCTGAAAAAATCAGCCTTTATCAGGTCGTAGCGGCTGTTCAGGGCGATATTTGTCTTAACCGCTGCGTTGGCGGCGTAAAAAGATGCCATAATGGCCAAAAGTGCAAAACAAGGAAAAAACTTGTTGCTCTGCAGAAATATATCGGAGAATATTTGAAAAATATAACGCTTGATGAATTGAAATAATAAGGAAAAATTTTTGAAAGGCGGTAATTATGTTTTGTTATCAGTGTGAACAGACAGCCCGCGGGCAGGGCTGCACAAAAATCGGCGTTTGCGGCAAGGACCCCGACATTCAAAGCCTTCAGGATATGCTCGTCTTTGGCCTTAAGGGTATCGCCGCTTATGCTTATCACGCAAGAGAGCTGGGAAAAGCCGATGCGGAAGTTGACGCTTTTATGCACGAGGCTCTTTTTTCCACGCTGACAAACGTTGACTTCGATTTGAATAGATTCTTCGAGCTTGTTCTCAAGGCCGGCCGGATGAACTTAAAGACTATGGAGATGCTTAATAATGCTCACGTTGAAAAATTCGGTGCGCCAAAACCTGCACAGGTTTTTGCGGGCACAAAAGCCGGACTCGGCATTGTCGTTACCGGCCACGATTTGCTCGACCTCTACGAGCTTTTAAAACAAACCGAAGGCAAAGGAATAAACATTTATACTCACGGCGAAATGCTGCCCGCTCACGGTTATCCTGAATTGAGAAAATTTAAACATCTTGTCGGTCATTACGGCACTGCCTGGCAGAACCAGCGCAAAGAATTCGATGAATTCTCCGGCGCGATGCTGGTTACAACCAATTGTGTTATGATTCCAAAAGACAGTTATAAAGACAGAATGTTCACCTGCGGCATAGCCGGCGTCGCGGGAGTTGAACATATTAAAGGCCGCGACTTCAGCAAGGTAATTCAAAAAGCATTAAAATCCGCTCCTCTGAAGGAAAACAAAGCAGGCACATTAAGCACAGGTTTTCATTATACCGCCGTGCTTGGACTTGCCGATAAAATCATTGCCGCGGTAAAGGCCGGTAAAATTAAGCGATTCTTCTTCATCGGCGGCTGCGACGGCGCAAAACCCGGAAGAAATTACTTCACCCGCATCGCAGAACTTGTGCCGAAAGACTGTGTGATACTTACCGCAGCCTGCGGAAAATATCGATTCAATTACAATGACTTTGGAACAATCGACGGCATACCGAGATTGGTTGACACCGGCCAGTGTAATGATTGTTTCTCAGCGGTAAAAATTGCATTAGCTCTCGCCGAGGCGTTCAAGTGCAGCGTGAATGATTTGCCTCTGTCGTTTGTTGTTTCGTGGTATGAACAAAAGGCTGTTGCCATCCTGCTTACGCTGCTTTATCTTGGCGTAAAGAATATCAGGCTCGGACCATCTCTGCCGGCTTTTGTCAGCCCGAATATTCTAAAAATCCTGATTGAAAAATATAACATAAAACCGATTGGCGAACCCGAAAAGGATATGGCCGAAATGCTCGCCCCGTTAGAAAGAATGACAAAATAGGGTTTTCTAACGAGCCCCAGCTTTTCTAACGGGGCTTGGATAAGGACAATAGTATGAAAAAAACTAAAAAAAATACTGTTCTAAAAACCTGTGTCGCAAAGGCGGTTAATCTTGCCGGCCTTGTCGAATACTCCTCTGATTCGATTGTCAGCAAAACGATAATTGATAAATCTGTCGGGACTGTAACACTTTTCGCTTTCGACGCGGGTCAGGGCTTAAGCGAACATCAGGCTCCTTACGATGCGCTCGTCCAGATTGTTGAAGGTGCCGCTGTTTTGACTATCGGCGGGAAAAAAATCAAGGCGTCGGCAGGTCAAATTGTCATTATGCCCGCAAATATTCCTCACGCCGTGCAGGCAAAAGAAAAATTTAAAATGCTTTTGATAATGATAAGGGCATAGATGTTTGAGTTTCTAAAATCCATTGCCGTTGATTTCTGGACGACGGTGGGCCAGATGAGCCCATATCTGCTGTTCGGATTTGCTGTTGCCGGAGTTTTGAAGGTTTTGATACCGACAAGTTTTGTGCAAAAGCATCTGGGCGGCAAAGGAATCCGGCCGGTATTCTGGGCTTCTCTTTTTGGCGTGCCGCTGCCTTTGTGCAGCTGCGGCGTTATACCGGTTGCAATGTCGCTTCACAAACAGGGCGCCGGCAAAGGCGCTACGATAGCTTTTCTTTTAAGCACGCCGCAAACGGGCATCGACAGCATTTTAGTAACCTTGGCTCTTTTGGGTCCTGTCTTTATGATAGCCCGCCCCGTTATCGCTTTAATTACGGGTGTAATCGGCGGCATTGCCGTGGACTTGTTCGACCGCAAAGATTTTACAATCGCTCCTGACCGGGATGAGGAAGATTCTTCAGGAAGCAAAAGCAAACTTGTAACAGGTTTCAGGCACGCTTTTGTTGTCCTGCCTCGTGATATAGGAACGGCGATGCTGATCGGCTTGATTATCGCCGCTATTATTTCAGTTGCCGTGCCCGACGACTTTTTCGCCGAAAAAATCGGCACCGGATTTGGCGCAATGATTGTAATGATGCTGGTCGGTATTCCGCTTTATGTCTGCGCTACTGCTTCAGTGCCGATAGCGGCTGCTCTTATCGCAAAAGGGCTTTCGCCCGGCGCCGCTCTTGTTTTCTTAATGACCGGCCCTGCAACCAATGCCGCCAGTTTAATAATAATCTGGAAAATCCTCGGCAGACGCACGGCAATAATATATATTCTCACCGTCGCCCTTTGCGCACTGGCCTCCGGACTGCTGCTCGACGCGATGTTCAGTGATTTAGGCAGTCAGATACACAATCATTATCACAAAATGGCCGTAACGCCGCTTGAACATATCAGCGCAGTAATACTGCTGATAGTCCTTGGCTTTGGAATTTATAAAAAATACCATATATGAATTTACTTTTTTTATCTTACGCCGAGACCTTCAAGTCTTATCCAGCCAAAGCCGACTCCGCTGATTCCCTTTGTCGGTTTTGTCCCTCAATCCATTGGCTGCGACAGAACAGGTTGAGGCCGCTTGTGTTTTGCAACGAATTCTTCTGTAGCGTTTACAATCTCCGCCTTCCCTTTTTCACGAAGTCTATATACGCCGTCGATAAAAACCGGCATCATATCTTTTTTGTGTATGTTTGGGTCTTCAATTATTTGCACTAATCCAGTGGTCGCCTCCAACGTTCCAGACTTCACAAGAGAATTTATTGCATCCGGCCCGAACCAGGTATAAGGATCAGTCCTTAGAAGTTGCAACTGATATGGGATGGCTAAATTTGAATCGGTAAGTGCAATCATCTCTCTCGCAATGTCCCGTTCTGCTAACCATTCTCCCTTAATTTGTGCCTCTGGTTTGATTTCGAAACCAGCCAGAGCTTCCAAAATTTCCTTAAATTTCGGCCTGTCCAATTCAATTATCTGGATATCCAATTCCAACTGTATTTTATGGATTGGCCCTGCTTTAACTACTATAGTACCTGGCTGTTTTTGGTCTTCAGAACGTAAGCGATAATCTATATAGCAGATAACACGGTACTTCCCGACTGGTAGCAGAGTAGAGCACCACCGATTTAGCACAATTGATTTCTGTCCAATTTCGCCGGAAGGTATCACACGGTCTCCTACCCTTGAAAGTCCTCCTCTTGGCGGAATCTTGCTTCCTTTGAATACTACAATGTTGTTTGAATTGCAGATTTCTATCGAAAAAGCACCAATCCCATCCTGACCGAAGTCGACTTCTTCCTTATGTGGGCCGGTATTTCTGATATTCAAAGTTAACATCACAGGCTCACCAGGATAAAATGTTTGCTTGGAAGTTTCGATTTTCCACTCAAGAAATTTCCCCGCTTCCTGTGCGTAAGCGTTATTAAGCATACAAACAAAACTTATAAGGAGTATAGTTAATAAACCGTCAATCTTTTTTAATTTCATAATCATTTCCTTTCGAGTTAATTATTTCTCTAATTTTAAGGAAGAGGAAATATTTCTGCATAAGCTCCGCTTTTAAGGATTGAGTATCTCCAATATGGACCGTCTTGAGTAACAAAACGATATATCGGTCCAATACTAAGTAATGTATCCCAATCTTCTTTACAACCACAGATATACTGATATACTTGCATTGCTGTGACCGAAGCAGTCTGGTATGGTGTGGTGAAACCGGGTGGAGAATGAGTATCCGACATCAGACCATAAGTACCAGGGATAGGTGGGTTAGGTGCTATCGTGGGGTTGGGCACCCAGCCAATCCAAGGCGGTGACGGCCAATAATAAGGACTACCGCCCGGATAATCCACTTTCTCACGCACTGCGGAATTACCCAAATCACCCAAATCTCCCGTAGTGGAATCCCATTCATATCTGAAATAAAGTCTCCCGTCCCCCAAATCTTGAACATAAACGCAGTGTAAATTTGTTGGTTTGGCTGGAACACAACTACCGTTCTTGCACATATCACAGTTTTCACAATTGCAACAACTGCCTTCACAGCAGAACTTATGAGGGTCGTCATTGCATACTTTACAATGGCCTTGGCCATCACATTCCGCACAGTTCTCAGGCCTGCATCTTGATTCGCATTGACCGTTGTTGCAATCTTCACAACTAAGATTATTGCAGCAACTGCCATTACAGCAGGTTTTATTGGGGTCGCCGTCGCAAACTACGCAGCTTCCGCTGCCGTCGCACTCCGCACAATTTTCAGGCCTGCAACGAGATTCGCAGGAACCGTTATTGCAATCTTCACAACTAAGATTATTGCAGCAACTGCCATTACAGCAGGTCTTATTAGGGTCGCCGTCGCAGACTACGCAGCTTCCGCCGCTGCAGCTTTGGCAGCCTCCCGGTCCGCAACAAGAACCATTGCAGCAGAATTGTCCGTCGCTGCAATTCCATGCAGTGCCGCAGGTAGGATAACCTGATGTTTGATGGTAACAGGGCGGAAGCGGCGGACAGGGACAGGCCATCGCTGTTATACAAAAAATATGCCTGTGATAAACGAATATATGACTCTCTATTTACTTTTAAAACAGCATAAGCTGTCCCTAAAGGGAAGAACTATTTGTTTTCTCTGCAGAGAAAGTACCTAATATTTTGCATTTTGAACTTTTAATTGTATTTCCTCTACCCTGCCTCCTATCCCCTATTTTCTCTTTTCGCTATTTTTCAGAGATAGAAATTTCTTTTTCTGAATTTGAAACTTTTTGGTTATCTGGTATTCCAACCGGCGTAATCTTTCTGATGCGAATAAGGGCTTGCAGGAAACCTTCCTTTTGTTCGCGCCCCTCTCGGCGCCAGGCAAAAATATCTCCTTCCTTAACAGGGTAATCGCGAGAAAGGGGGCTAAAATTTAACGGAAAGTCCATTTCTTCAAAAGGCTCGTTACTATCGACGTACATTAAATAGCCATTTGAGCTTCTTATCCTGCAGGTATTTCCTATCCAGTCGCCAAATTCTACTACAGGATAATGCACATCCGGCCATTCCTCATCCGGCTGCCAGGATTCTTTCGTTTTCATTACTTTTTGACCGCTTAGCCAATTATTTGGCTCATTAGATTTGCGAAAACGCCAATCAAGTTCTATCATTCGGCGCCTATAAGTATTTACCGTTACCTCTGTTGTCTGTCCGGAAACAACTACAGCGGGTTGGCCAAGACTTCCAAAAGTATCATTTGGGGCCAGCTCTACATTATAACTGCCCGGACCAATAGAACTGAACAGGCAGGAGTTGTCTTTTAAAGAAACAGTTTTTCCTGACCAAAAATCAGAAAATTTCAAAGTCACGCCGGCATTCATTAATTTTAAACCTTCTTCAGCTTCAACCTTTACCATTAGATTGCCGCAGTACTCTTTTGGAATAGTACGAACAATAATCTCACCAAATGCCGCTGCTTTTCCTCTTTGTACTTCTATTTTAAGCTTTGTCGGGTAATGATATAAACCTCCAATTAGCATGTTGCCATTAACTGAAATATTTTTATTATTCGAATCAGACGCACGGTAACGCCAGAATTCTGAGCCGATAAATACCGCATCTCCACTCTGGAAAGTGTGCATAGCTGAATACCCACCGCCATCATATATACACATATCATTATTCCAGTCAGCCCTTGCCGAAGGAAGTTCAAGATTTTCATCTTCAAAGATTACACGTAATACCGTTACTCCTATCTTGCCTTGTTTCTGCAAGACAATGCTTTCCGCTTTTGACATATATTCTTTCCACAATTTCGTTTTCAGACGCGGGGGAACAAAGAGATATTCAATCTTATCTTCGAACTTAATGTTTTTGATTTCTTTCTTGATTTTCTTTGCAAGCTCATTAATTCTTTTTGAATGTGTCTCATAACAATTTGTGCCGGAAAAGTCCTTTTGAAAGCTGCTTAAAATACATTGAGCCATCAGATAATCTTCATCATCAACAGAAGTCTGTAACTGAAATAACTTTTTTTGCGCTTTATATTCTTCTTCCGCTGTTGACTCACCGGCTAAACAGGGTTTGGAAAATGATATGCCTGTAATGATAATAAACAGTATCGCAGCAAAGAATGAAATTGCTTTATTAAATAATAAATCCCGTACGAAGTTAAAGAAATTGCCTGGCTTTGAATAATTGTATGGCCTCATATTAAATTCCTCAAAAATTTATGCCTCCTTATTATCATTTTTCAACGCTCGTTGGCGATCCCATATCTCTTTTATCTCACGCCTCCGCTGGGGGACCTTATGGCAAAGGTTTTTCAAGTCTTATCTTACTCAACAATGTTATAAACACCTTTGCTCTTGCACTCTATCCCTACTCCCAACTTTACCAAAGATGAGAACGCTGCATCTCTGATTGGATAATCACAATTCAAATCCTCAAAACCTGCTGGTGCGGATACATCTAAAGGACATCTGTTCACAAAAGGATTTTTTAAAGCCTCTTTTAGGAAAGGAATTGCTTCCTTGTTCCCAATTTTCCCCAGGCCATCGATGGCCGAGATGCGCAGCCACACATTTTCATCTTTGGTTGCAATATCTATCAAATCAGGGTAAACACTTCGTTCTCCTAAG
>JAPLMW010000049.1 GCA_026386845.1 Phycisphaerae bacterium | reverse complement strand
TTTACCTCGTTATTTCCTTTCCTCTCGCAGGGCAAGCGGTTTGCCGAGAATCTCCTGATACAATATTGCGTTTCGCAGGTCCTGCTGCGATGAAAAAAGCAATTCGCGGACACTTTCTCTGGCCGATTGTGAAGCAGGAATGTGAGATTTGCTTCTCTCAGCGGGGATTTTTGAAGATGCCCCGGTGGTTGCGGTATGCACAACAGGCTTTTTGGGTCTTGGGTGATGAATGGGTCTTTCAATCGGCATTATGTATTGTGGCTCAGGGACGGCGGCTTGCAGCGGTTCTTCGACAGTGATGGTTTGCGGTTCTTTCTGTATCGGCGGCTCAGGTATGCCGTAAGTTGCCCTGATTTGTTCAATCTTTTCCTCACGAAGCTGTTCGAGAGTTTTGAAACCGTCGTCGGAATCGATATACCTTTTTTTAGGTTTGTCGGATTTAGGTGTCGGCTCATCTTCGCTCTCGTCGGATTTTTCTTCCGTCATTGTTTTTGCGCTGCGGATTATCGACTTGATAATGCCGACTCCGATTATTACCGCTACGATAACAAGCTGGATCCAGGCGCCATCGTCTCTGGCCGCTAACAGATTTTTAAATAAAGAATACATTTATTTTCAGCTTATTAAGATTTTATTCTTCTTTTTTCGGCGGCTTTGCGATGGAATCTCTCATAGTTGTATCAGCCACAATATTCTTCATTTTGTAGTAGTCCATTATGCCCATATTGCCTTTTCTGAAGGCTTCAGCCATAGCAAGCGGAACTTCCGCCTCGGCAAGAACAACCTTTGCGCGGTTTTCCTGAACTAATGCTTGCATTTCCTGCGCGCGGGCAACGGCCATTGCACGCCGTTTTTCGGCTTCAGCCTGTGCCCTTACCAAATCAGCCTTTGCCTGGTCGCCCTGAAGCTTTGCACCAATATTATCGCCGACATCAATATCGGCAATATCAATCGAAAGAATTTCAAATGCTGTTCCTGCATCGAGACCTTTTGCAAGAACTTGTTTTGATATATTGTCGGGATTTTCAAGCACGCTTTTGTGGGATATTGCGCTGCCTATGGTTGTTACAATACCTTCGCCGACACGGGCAACAATAGTTGCTTCTGTTGCACCGCCGATAAGACGCTGAAGATTTGTTCGAACCGTTACACGTGCCTTGGCCTTTAACTGTATGCCGTCCTGAGAGACAGCGTCAACGGTTTCTCTCCCCTTTGAGGGGTCGGGACAGTCAATGACCTTGGGATTAACCGAAGTCTGGACCGCATCGAGAATATCTCTGCCGGCAAGGTCTATTGCTGTGGCGACCTTGAAAGACAGATTTAAATTTGCCCTGTCGGCGGCAATTAGGGCTCGCACAACATTTTCAACGCGGCCGCCGGCAAGATAGTGACTTTCGAGGTCGCGGCGGGTCAAATCAAGACCTGCCTGAATTGCCATAATTCGTGCGCTGACTATTCTGCTCGCGTTAACCTTTCGCAGTGTCATTCCGATAAGTTCGCCTATCGATACCGGCGCACCGGACAATTTTGCCTGAAGCCACAGTCTTCCGTATGCCAGAACCAGCAGCCCGAAAATAAATATGAGAACAAAAATAATTATTAAACCGATGCCGGATACCGCTTTTGGCACCTCAGCGAGAATAAAAAGATTTGCGCCTATCATTTTAAAGTCCTTTCATTAAGAATTTTCTATTTCTCTGACCGTAAGCTGCGTTCCTTCAACTTTTATGACCTCAACGGTTTTGCCTTTCTCAACATAACCGCTTTCAGTAACACATTCAAGTCTTGTTCCGGCAAAATCGCACATCCCAACCGGCCGAAGCACGGTTATGGTTACGGCTTTTTGACCTAATCGTTTAGCAAGTTCCCGTGAATCAGGCACTCCTTCGCCTTTTTGTCTTTGAGGCATATCTAAAAGCACGGTCTTGCCGAAACTGGTTTTCGGAAAGATTTTAAATGCAAAGACCAGCGCAGCCGGAATCATAACCACAGCCGCTATTACGCCTATCCAGCCGGCCGTAGGACTGAACTTGAAAAAAATTGCTATACCGCCTGCAAGAGCGGCCAGTGAGCAAAGAGTAATCAAACCGAAACTCGGAACAAAGACTTCCGCCACCAGCAAAACGGCACAAAGCAAAAATAAAAAAATCGCCAAAATTATCCACCAGAACATTTGTTTTTCCTTCAATCGTTTATTTGTCTTACTACGACTCTATTGCCTTCAATTTGTATGATTTTTATTTTTTTATTTTTTTCTATAAAATCACCTTCGGCAACAACATCGACAACGGCCTGGCCGAATCGCCCCTGACCTGCCGGCCGAAGTTTGGTAATCGCGGTTCCCGTTGTGCCGGTTTTTAATTTGCCGGCCTTTTCGAGCGGTGCGGTTAAGTCTATCTCCATCACGGGCCCTTTATCAGCAGGGGCCAGAACTAACCCTGTAAGCGGCCCGGTCTTAGGCAGAAATTTCGCCAGTATATAAGCTAAAATAATAAAACCCCCGAAACCAAGCGAAAATGCCCACGCGCCGTTCGACAAAAGCTGCCATTGAACGTTGTCGAAATCGTATTGCGGCCACGGCAGTTCATCCGGCCTGTTGGGAACGAGAATCGCAAAAATACTCAGGAGAATAAATAAAATACCCAGCACTCCGGCAATCCCGAAGCCGGGGATAACGAAAATTTCAAGTGTCAGCAGGATAACGCCGGCTGCAAATACGGCGATTTCCCACCACGTTGCCATTCCTGTAAGAAATCTGCTGCCGAAAATTATCGCGAAACATACAACTGCGACAAGTCCCGGCAGGGCTACGCCTGGCGCCTTTAATTCGATATAAACGCCGAGCATTGCAATCATAAACAGAATTCCGCTGACCGTCGGATGGTTGAGCATTCGAACAAGCTGCTCGGACCAGTTCGGCTCCAGCCGCAGTAATTTAGGTGAAAACGTTACGTTATCTCGCTGCGCAAGAAACGCAATTGCCTCATTTACATCGTTTACCACTTCTCTTGCTATGCCGTATTCCTTTGCCTTTGCCGCCGTCAGGGTCAGAATTTCGTTTTCATTATCAATAAGCTCTTTATTTTTCAGGTCGTAAAGTTTAATGTCCGTCGGCAGTTTTCCATCCTCACAAAATTCATAAGAGTCTGTTTTGATATTTTTTACCCGCCAGACTTTTTTATGCCTGCTTACCATTGCCTCAAGCAGGGCGTCGGGATAGTTGTTGGCCTGTGCGGCTCTCTGGAACGTTGCGCGGATAAAACTTTCAACCTTTTCTCGTTCTACATCTTCGAGTTTTTCACCCATCGTAATAGGGGCACAGTCGCCGATAGTCGTATTTTTCCTCATTATTATATCCCGGCAGGAAACGCTTATCATTGCTCCTGCGCTGATTGCCTCGGTATTTATATAGGCGACCGTTTTTGCTTTTTGAGACAAATCAAGGATGAGATATTTCGATATATCGTCTGCGCTTTTGACAAGTCCGCCGTAGGTTTCGATTTCAAGAATGATATAATTTGCGCCGTATTCAAGAGCCGTATTTGTCCGCCGTTTAATAGAGGAGAACAAACCGTCGTCAATCAGCCCCGTGCACGTTATAATCGCGGCCTTTGATTGTTCTTGTTTAGCCGCCGCCGGCACGGCGGCGAATGGAAAAACCACACATAGCAAAAAAATAAGGAATCTCGTTCGCATACCGTAATTTTAACGGCACATTGGACAACAGACAAGCAAAATATTTAGCCCCCGGCTCTGCCGGGGGTTTTCTTCAAACAAGTTTGTTTAAAATCTCGATGCCTTTTTTAATCTTTTCATTGGTCGTCGTATAGCAGAGTCTGAAATGTGTGTCTTTTTCGCTAAAGACGCAGCCCGGAATAATCAGCACATTGTTTTTTATCGCCTTTTCGACAAATTCGGTCCCGCTGCCTTTCGGCGGCTTGACAAACGCGTAAAATGCCCCCGCAGGTTTTTTCAGTTCAAACTTGTCCTTCAGCCCTTCATACATAAGGTCTCGTTTGGTCTTGTAATCGGCTATAAAGTCGCTCACATCGTAGTCCAGAGCGGCAAAAGCTGCCTGCTGGAATGGAGCAGGCGCGCAGACAAAAGTATATTGCTGAATCTTTGTCATTTCCTCGATTATCGGTTTCAGGTGCTGCGGAACGGCTACATAAGCGAGCCGCCAGCCGGTCATTGCGTAAGATTTGCTGAAGCCCTTCATAAGAATCGTATTGGGATAAACCGATGCGATGCTCGGATAGTCGGTATCGTAGCAGAATTTGTCGTATATTTCATCGGACAGAATAAGAATTTCTTTTTTTGCCGCGATTTCTGCAAGGGCTTTAAGCTCATTTTGCGAATAAACCGCACCGGTAGGATTGCAGGGCGAATTTACGACTATAATTTTTGTTCTGCCTGTGATTTTGTCTGCGATTTTTTCCGGATGCAGGCCGAAGTCGGGATATGTATCGATAAAAACGCATTTTCCGCCAAGCAGGTTTACCAGATGTTTATACATCACGAAATACGGGTCGGGTATTATCACCTCGTCGCCGGGATTGATAAGACTCATAAAACTTAGCAGTAACGCTCCGCTTACTCCGCTTGCGAAAAGAACTGATGGATTTTTCCAGGCGAATTGAGCGGTAATTTTCTCGGCTATTTTTGCGCAAAGCGCCGGCTCGCCCGCCGTGATGGTATATTTATTTTTGCCCTGTTTTATTGCCTCGATGGCGATTTGTTTTAGCGGCTCAGGCACATCGAAGTCAGGCTGGCCGATTGAGAAGTTAACAGGGTCTTTCATTGAAGCGGCAAGATTGAAAATCTTTCTTATGCCGCTTGCGTCAATAAGAGATGTTCTATCTGCAAGATATTTCTTCACAGATTATCTTCTGCCGCCGCCGCCACCACCCGGTTTACCCTGGCCGGTTGATTTTGCTGCCGGGGCTGCCTTGGCTGGTGCGATTTTTCCTGCCGGAGCGGCTGCTTTAGCCGGTGCCGCGGCTTTGCCCGCCGCTGGAGCTCCTGCGCCTGCCGCGCCCGGTGCTGCCGGTGCGGCGCCTGCTTCCAGAACGGCTGCTTCGCCTTCTGCTTTAGCTTCGGCTTTCTTCTTGGCGACCGATATTTTTCTATGAGCCACTTTCGGAAGACCGAAAAGACTGTTGCCTTCCTCCCAGCGTTCTTCTTCCTTGAGACGCTCTACTCGCTCATCACGGGTGAGAACATTACGATGCCTTACGAGTGCGCCTTTTAATTTCAATGAACGGTCAACTGACATAGATACTCCTATTTATAATTAATTCGTTTTCATTCCGTATGCATCCTGAAACGGCTTTGGCCCGAAAGGCTCAAAACCGGAACTGGCCGGCGGTTTATAATTCGCGCCTATAGCAATAATCTTTTTTCGCATTTCAAGACCGTCGCTGCCGGGCTTTTCAACGTTGTCGAACCGTTCCTGCGTAACCAGCATAAAACGATTGTCTTTTTTTATAATTTCTGTCGTTATGCCGAACCCTGCGAAATACTGTTTCACCGGCTCCAGATGGCTGCTTAACGGATGACTGGCGATAACAATTATATTGTTACCCATCGGCTCAACCATCTTTGGCGCAGCCGACTGCTTATCGGCATTGGCCGCCTGGCTCGGTTTGGCCTGCGGCATAATATTTTCCACAGCAGCTGCCTGCGGCGTTTTTTTCGCTTCGGACTTCTTCAGCGAATAAATCTGACCCAGCCTGAAGAACACCAGAAGTATCGTTACTAACGCCAGCAGTCCTATTATTGCCGTCTGCCAGGAAAAGCACATCTCTATCCTGTCGGGATATATTCTTACTGCTTTAGGCCTTACATTCCAAACGGCGCTGGGCTTTGAAATTACAGCCTCATCGACAGGGCTTTGAATCACCGGCGATTCGGCCTTTTCAGCGTTTAATTCGGGTTTAGGCTCGGCCCCAGTTGCCGGCATCTGCCCGCTCTTTCTGTATTCAACATCTGCTAAAACCTTTTGCTGTGCGGACTTAAAGCGAGCCTTGTTGACCAGTTCATAAAGTGCGATTCGGCTCGAACCTTTTGCCATCTTAAAGCCTTTAAAAAGTCTTAACATACGGTCTGTTAAAGCAGTATAAAAATGGGAGGATACTAAATAAACCGTTGCATTTCAACTGAAAAATCATAAAAACGCGTGATTCTTCTATTCCTTATACCCTAAACCCTATCCCCTATTTTCCGAAATTTTCTTGACACTAAGAGCAATTTAAACTATTAAAGCGTCATTAAAATCTGGATTATCAATGTCAGACTTCAGATTTCGGATTTTAGACTTCTGATGTCTTTTTTTTCTTATAGGCTTTCGGAGATAATAAATAATGTTACCGGTAAAAAAAGTATGCAGAAGCAGGACAAGGTCTCGCAGGAGCCATTCCAGCCTCAAGGCGACGCACTACACGATATGCAAAAAGTGCGAAAGTCCTAAACTGCCGCACGCGGCCTGCGATAATTGCGGATATCTTAATCCGAAAATCACCTTGAATATTGCCAGGGAGGAAGAAGATTAGCAATGAGGATTGCACTCGACGCCATGGGTGGCGACTTCGCACCCGATGAAATACTTAACGGTGCTATTGAATCGTTGGAACATCTCGATAAGGCGGACAGTTTAGTCCTTGTCGGGCCGGCTGAGGTTATCGAGAACAAAATCGGGACTAAAAATCTCAAGAAACACGGCGACAGATTCAGGATTGTTAATGCCCCGGAAGTTATCGGGATGGATGAATCGCCCATCGACGCACTCAGAAAAAAACGCCAGAGTTCCATATCGGTTATGGTTAAGCTCGCTGCGGAAAATGAAGTTGATGCCGTTATCTCCGCCGGCAACACTGGAGCTTTTGTTGCTGCCTGCCAGATGAGAATGAGGAACATCGAGGGATTAAACAGGCCGGGAATTGCTGTTGTGTTTCCGACTTTTGAAGGGCCTGTTACTATGTGCGATGTCGGCGCTAATATCGCCTGCAAACCAATTAACTTTTATCAGTATGCCATAATGGCCTCTATGTATTCTCGGCTTGTCCTTGGCATCGAAAATCCTCGCGTCGGAATTATGAGCATCGGCGAGGAAGAGGCCAAGGGAAATGAAATTGTCAAAAAGGCAAGAGAGCTTATCAGGAGCGACCCCAAAATAAATTTTATCGGCAACATCGAGGGCCGTGATATATTCAAAGGCAAATGCGATGTCGCCATTTGCGATGGGTTTGTGGGAAATGTCGTCCTTAAGCTTACAGAAGGTCTGGTTGACGGACTCTTCAGGCTTATT
Organism: Phycisphaerae bacterium; assembly: GCA_026386845.1. Lineage (GTDB taxonomy): Bacteria > Planctomycetota > Phycisphaerae > Sedimentisphaerales > UBA12454 > JAPLMW01. The sequence continues at coordinate 101 of JAPLMW010000049.1, read as the reverse complement.
AAGCATGAGCTTATGCAGGAGTCGATGCTGCTTGCCTTGAAGTTCAGGCCTGTAGTAATGAGAATGTATCAGAAATACGACTATCACGAATACGGCGGGGC
>JAPLMW010000001.1 GCA_026386845.1 Phycisphaerae bacterium | reverse complement strand
TTAAGTGCGCTGTATTTCTTTCGCAGCTCCGCCCGCATATGGTCTGTGCCCTTGTGCTTGGGAATGACCCTCATCATCTCCTCAAGGGCAAGAATTTTCTCCTCGTCAGTGGTCGCTTCCCTGAACCACTTGTCAGCCTTCAAATAATCCGGTGTTAAGTTCGCAGGCATTGTAACGAAAATAAAAAATTAAATATCAAATATAAAAAATAAGGAAGTCGTCCGGCACCAAATGTTTTTAGGTGCCGGACTCCACAATTTTTATTTTTAATTTTTTATATTTTATTTTGCAACTTCAGTTGCAACAAGGTCACCAACCTGGCTTGTTGAATAGCCCATTTTTCCGGCGGCCATACTCTTCATCTTGTTGGCCGTTACGAATTTTACAGCTTCTTCAATTTTTTTAGCTGCTTTTTCTTCGCCGAGCGTTTCGAGCATCATTTGAGCAGCGCAGATTGCCGCCAAAGGATTGATTACGCCCATTCCGGTATATTTCGGTGCGCTTCCACCGATAGGCTCGAACATCGAAACGCCTTCGGGATTAAGATTTCCGCCGGCCGCGATGCCCATTCCGCCCTGCGTTATCGCGCCAAGGTCGGTGATGATGTCGCCGAACATATTGCCGGTAACAAGGACATCGAACCACTCGGGACTCTTGACCATCCACATACAGGTCGCGTCAACGTGATAATAATCCCTGCGGATTTCAGGATATTCTTTCTTTCCCATCTCGTGGAACGCTCTTTCCCACAAATCATAAATATATGTAAGGACGTTTGTCTTGCCGACAAGAGCGAGCGTATTTTCCGGTCCGACTCCGCGAGCCTTTTTGCCGTGCTTTCTGGCGTATTCAAAGGCGAACTTCAAGCATCTATCGACCTGAAATCTGTTATAAACAGCCGACTGCACGGCAACTTCATTCGGCGTGCCTTTCAAAGTAAAACCACCTGCGCCGGTGTATGCATCGCCGGAATTTTCGCGAACGACAACATAATCGATTTCTTTCGGCCCTTTGCCCTTAAGCGGACATTCAACGCCGGGGAATAATCGGACAGGCCTTAAATTTATATACTGGTCAAGCTCGAAACGAGCCTTGAGCAAAATCCCTTTTTCGAGAATGCCCGGCTTTACATCAGGATGACCGATAGCGCCGAGCAGAATAGAATCAAACTTGCGCAGTTCTGCAACGGCACTGTCCGGCAGGGTTTCGCCTGTTCTTTTATATCTTTCGCCGCCGAAATCGAAATCCGTCAAACCGGCTTTGAACCCGAACTTTGCGGCAGCAGCTTTTAAAACCTTTACGGCCTCAGCCGTTACTTCCGGCCCAGTTCCATCGCCGCCTATTACAGCAATCTTATACGTCTTCATTTGTCCCTTTCCTTAATTATAGACACAGATTAACACTGTTTTTTTAGACACGGATTTACACGGATTAACACTATTTCAAAATTTATTTTTAATTAGTGTATATTCGTGTTCATTCGTGGTTCATCGACTTTTCTTTATATGTTCCAATAATCCGCCGTCATTGACTATTTCAATAGCGAAATCCGGCAGCGGCTTAAACTTTATTTCTTTCTTCTGCGTCTTGTTGTTAATAACGCCTTTTTTGTAATCAATTTCAATTTCATCGCCGGTATTGATTTTTTCTGTTGCGCCGTCAAGCTCAATAGGATAAAAGCCGCAGTTAATACAGTTGCGGTAAAATATCCGCGCAAACGATTTTGCGATTACCGCGCCGACTTTCGCGCCCTGAAGCGCCCAGACAGCGTGCTCCCTGCTTGAGCCGCAGCCGAAATCGTCGCCGGCGACTATACAATCGCCCGTTTTGCATTTTTTGACAAATTCCGTGTCAAGATCTTCCATACAGTGCGTTGCTAATTCAGCCATATTATCTGTATTAAGATACCTTGCCGGTATTATCTCATCCGTATTTATATGGTCTCGTTTATAAGTATGAGCTTTAGCCATTGTTACCTCACATATATTTTCTGCAATCGGCTAATTTGCCTTCGATTGCGCTTGCTGCTGCGGTTGCGGGACTTGCCAGATAGACTTCGCTTTTCGGGCTTCCCATTCTGCCGACAAAGTTTCTGTTCGTAGTGCTGACGCATTTTTCGCCTGCAGCAAGGATTCCCATAAAACCGCCAAGGCAGGCGCCGCAGGTCGGCGCGGAAATTACGCAGCCTGCCGCGTAAAAGATATCGAACAGACCTTCATCCATCGCCTGTTTCCAGATTTGGGGCGTTGCAGGCACGATAATCGTCCGTATCGCAACTTTTTTGCCTTTCATTATCGCAGCGGCGATTCGTAAATCTTCAATGCGGCCGTTTGTGCAGCTTCCGATATAAGACTGGTCCATCTTCATACCGGCACAATCGCCAATCGGCTTTCCGCCGCTGGGCAGAGAGGGGAGAGCGACTATCGGCTCAAGTTTAGAGCAGTCAATCTTAACCGTCTGCTCGTATTTTGCGTCTTTGTCCGATTCGTAAACTGTATATTCTTTTTTGCCTTTGACGCGTCCATCGAGATATTTTTTTGTTATCTCGTCAAAGCCGATAATGCCGTTCTTTGCGCCGGCTTCGATTGCCATATTCGTAATGGTCATTCTGGCTTCCATCGTCATTTCTTTGAGGGTTGGGCCGACAAATTCCATCGCTTTATAGAGTGCGCCATCAGTGCCGATTTTAGCAATCACGGCAAGAATTACGTCTTTGCTGTAAACGCCTTTTGAAAGTTTACCGTTAAGGACAAACTTTATAGACGCGGGAACTCTAAACCACAGTGTCCCTGTAGCGATTGCAGCGGCTAAATCTGTTGAGCCAATGCCTGTCGAAAACGCCGCAAAAGCACCGTAGGTGCAGGTGTGGCTGTCGCCGCCGATGATTACTTCGCCGGGCCTGATATGACCCTGCTCAGGCAGTAATGCGTGGCAAACGCCGGCCGCGCCTATTTTGTAATAATGCTTTATGCCTTTTTCTCTGGCCCAGGTATCAAGCCTTTTGTGCAGTTCTGCGCTTTTGATGTCCTTTGCCGGCTGGAAATGGTCTGGCGTAACGACAATTTTTTCTTTATCGAAAACTTTGTCGATGCCTTTTTCCCTGAGCATTGAAATCGCCGCCGGGGTTGTAACATCGTGGCACATTATACAGTCGATTTTCGCGTCGATTATGTCGCCGGGCTCGACTTTTGTTTTACCTGCCGAGGCGGCAAGAATTTTTTCCGTTATTGTCATAGACATTTTATTTCCCTATTCTTTCGCCATCATTCTGTTTATCGCATCAACGTAAGCCTTTGCCGAGGCCTCGATAATATCAGTCGAGACACCTCTGCCGGTAAATCTTACGCCGTTTTTATCAATTACTTTTACGGTCGCTTCGCCGAGCGCTTCTTTTCCGCCGGTAACAGCCTTTATAGAGTAGTGCTCCAGCTTCGGCGATTGTCCGGCTGCGATTCTTATCGCTTCGTAAGCAGCATCGACAGGCCCGTCTCCGCAGGCAGCCGCGATTACAGGAGCATCTTTGCCTTTTACTTTCATTTTTACGCTCGCGGTCGGCAGAGTTCCCGTCCCGCAGGCAACGTGAAGATATTGAAGCTCGAATATATGCTCGACCGCTCTTATCTCATCGCCGACAAGGGCCGCGATATCTTCATCGAAAACTTCCGTTTTCTTGTCCGCGACATCGAGAAATCTCTGGTATAGCTGTTCAAGCTCTGCTTCCGACACTTTGTATCCAAGCTCGCTTAATCTGTGTTTAAGGCCATGCCTGCCCGTTCTGGCGGTAAGCACGACCACGCTTTTCGGCGAGCCGACATCTTCCGGCCGGATTATTTCATAGGTCAGCGGGTTCTTCAGGAAGCCATCAACGTGTATCCCGCTGCTGTGCGCAAAGGCGTTTGCACCAACGATTGCTTTATTCGGCGGAACAAATATCCCGAGCATCTCGGAAACCATTCTGCTTGTTTTATACAGCTCTTTCGCATTTATCTTCGTATCAATGCCGAAAAAGTCCTTTCGCGTTCTCATCGCCATTACAGTTTCTTCAAGCGAAGCGTTTCCCGCCCGCTCACCGACACCGTTGATGGTGCATTCGACCTGTCTTGCGCCGTTTCGGACGCCGGCAAGAGTATTTGCAACGGACATTCCTAAATCGTCGTGGCAGTGAACGCTGATTACAGCTTTTTTAGCGTTTGGAACTTTTCGGAATATATCAGCAATCAACTGGCCGAACTGCTCCGGTATCGAGTAGCCGGTCGTATCGGGAATATTTACCGTCGTTGCACCTGCGTTTATAACGGCCTCGATAACTCTATACAGATATTCTTTGTCCGCCCTGCCGGAGTCTTCACAATAGAACTCGACATCATCGGTATATTGCTTGGCGCGTTTGACGGCCTTGACGCCCATATCAAGAGCTTTCTCTTTTTTATCCTTGAGCGTTTTGCCGTATTTGTCATCCTTGAACTTGCTTGCGATATGAATATCGCTGATACCAAGGCCGGTATGTATTCTCGCCTTTTTGGCTTTCTTCAAAGCCGCTCCGGCGGAATCGATATCCTTATCGACCGCTCTCGAAAGCCCGCAGATAGTCGGGCCTGTTACCTGTTGGGCTATCAATTGCACCGCTTCGAAGTCCTGTGGCGAGGAAACCGGAAAGCCGGCTTCAATAACGTCAACGCCAAGTTTGGCAAGCTGCATGGCCAGTTCGAGCTTTTCCCTGACACCTAATCTGGTTCCGGCGGCCTGCTCGCCATCGCGAAGCGTCGTATCAAAAACTATCACTTTTTCTTCAGTAGACATAACTTGTCTCCTTTTGGTCTTTTAAAGCGTAAATTATGCAATAAAACTGGCTTAATTTCTACTACAAACAAAAACAATATGGGTGATTTTTAGAAAGGATTCTGTTGCGCCTTACGGGCGCAACAGGAGGGCCAGCAGGATAATTGCTGTTGAAATGGACTTAATATTTTGATTCTGCTTAGCCATAGCCCCTTATGATATAGAAACTTTCCGGAAAAAGCAAGCAAAAATTCGTTTTTTTAGGCTGCATCTTGACTTTTCCGGCATAAATTATTAGTATGTTTCGGCTTTACAAAGGTTTAAAGAGTATAAGGAGCCAGAAAAATGGCAAAAAATGTAGCAATTGCAGGCGTAACCGGAGCGGTAGGTCAGGAATTTATAAATATTCTTGAGCAGCGGGATTTCCCCGTTAAATCCATAAGGATGCTCGCTTCGGCACGTTCTGTCGGCAAAACCGTCAAGTTCAAAGGCAAAGATTACCCGGTCGAAGAGCTGAAGGAAAACAGTTTCGACGGTATTGATATCGCCCTTTTCAGCGCAGGCGCATCCCGCAGCAAACAATTCGCACATGCCGCGGTAAAAGCAGGTGCGGTTGTCGTTGACAATTCAAGTGCGTTCAGGATGGACCCTGATGTCCCGCTGGTGGTTCCGGAGGTCAATCCGGAGGCGATAAAAAAACACAAAGGCATAATCGCCAATCCGAACTGTTCAACCATAATCGCCAATGTTCCGATTTGGCCGCTGCACAAAGCCAATCCGATAAAAAGAATGGTCATCAGCACCTATCAGGCGACCAGCGGAGCAGGACAGGCCGGTATGACCGAGCTTCTCAATCAGACAAGGGAAATTCTGGACGGCAAAGAGCCGACCTGCAGCAAATTCAAATATCAGATTGCGTTTAATTTGTTCAGCCACGATTCTGAGGTTGGAGCCAACGGCTATAATCTCGAAGAAATGAAAATGATTCACGAAACGCATAAAATATTCGACTGCCCTGATATTGCTATTACCTGCACCTGCGTTCGCGTAGCCGTTTTTCGTGCTCATAGTGAGAGTATCAATCTTGAATTCAGGGACCCGATTACCCCCGACCAGGTTCGTAATCTGCTCGAACACGCACCGGGCGTTTCGCTGATTGACGATGCGAAAAATAACCGTTTCCCGATGCCTATTGACGCAAGCGGCAAAGACGATGTCTATGTCGGCAGAATCCGTCAGGATGAATCTATTGCCGACAGGCGGGCAATTAACCTCTGGGTTGTCGGCGACCAGATTCGAAAAGGCGCAGCACTGAACGCGATACAAATAGCTGAACTGTTGTAAGGAGAATTCAGTATTCAGAATACAGAAGACAGAATGAATAAGCCTGCCAAAAGTTTTCAAGACCTGATAGTTTGGCAAAAAGCACATAGCTTTGTAATTGAGATTTACAAAATGACCGTTTGTTTCCCTAAAACGGAAATGTATGGCCTGACTTCACAAATCAGGCGAGCAGCAGTATCAGTACCTGCTAATATTACCGAAGGCTTCAAGAAGACCGGCAAAGCAGACAAGATTCGTTATTACAATATAGCTCAGGGTTCGCTTGAGGAGTGTCGTTATTATTTATTGCTGGCAAAAGACCTCGGCTACTGCGACAGTGTTTCTTTGTCCCAAAATGCAGAGGAAATAAGTAAAATATTAACAGCATATATTAACTCGTTTGCGAAACAAGATTTGCGATAGAGAAATTGCAAACAATATATTTTCTGCATTCAAATTTCTCATAACATGGCTACCGATTTTAAAAAAAATGATTTTGAAGCTTTGCCAAAACGCATTTTCCTAGACTCCTCTATACTTCAAACATTACATACCTATGGAGGGTTCATTTATGATGGAGAATCCTTCGATGTTAAAGAGGGAATATGGCCAGAAAACATTGAGGCATTGAGAAATATTTTTCTTGTGCAAAGTCGAGCCCTTCATGAATTTGCTTTATCAGAAAATAGCCTTATTGAGGTAAAAAATAAGGGTGACACAAGTTATCTTCAATGGGCTTTCGAGATGCTTGATTACTGGCAATCTTGTATTAGACGGTATGAAAACAGTCCTTTTGGTGGTCAAGGGATAAGCTTGGCAGGGAAACTCGAAGAGTCGCAATTTGGTTATCTGGGGACGAAAGATCGCAAGCTTATACAAGATGCGACAATACTCGAATGTGACGTTTTTCTGACAATAGACCATAAACTTTCAAAAAACGCCGGACATATTCATAAAGAAATTGGTATTAAAATATTGATGCCTACCCAGTATTGGAGCTTACTGCGCCCTTGGGCAAGCTTATATTTTTAATTTTGATTTTTATTCTGACTACTGTATTCTGAATTCTGTATTCTATTTTTATGAGCCAAAGAAACATACGACTTACGATTCAATATGATGGAAGCGGATACAGCGGCTGGCAGAAACAGCCGGGGCGGAAAACCATCGAGGCTGAAATAAAACAGGCAATTGAAAATCTTACCTGTCTCGAAAATGTTGAAGTTAACGGCGCAAGCCGGACCGATGCCGGCGTAAGCGCACTGGGCCAGGTCGCAAATGTCCGGCTCGATACGCCGATTCCAACCGAGCGCTTCGCAAAGGCGATAAGCCAGTATCTTCCGCCGGAAATTGTCGTTATTGAAGCTGCCGATGTGCCCGATGATTTTGATGCGATAAAGGGCGCGAAAAACAAACTTTACCGTTATTCGATTTACACAGGCAGAACCCGTCCGGTTATGCAGATTAGCCACTGCTGGCACCGTCCCGGCAAACTTGATATCGCGCCGATGCAGGAAGCGGCGAAAAAATTCATCGGTGAAAAGGATTTTAAATCTTTCGCTACCGCCTGCGACAAACGCAGTAGTTCTGTCAGAACTATTTTTCGCTGCGATGTAACACAAAATGGCGAATGGATATATATTGAAGTTGAAGCGAACGGATTTTTGTATAATATGGTAAGGAATATTGTCGGAACGCTTGTTGAAATCGGCCGAGGCCACTGGCAGCCGGACAAAATAGATGAAATCATTGAAGCCAAAAGCCGCAATGCCGCCGGCCCTATCGCCCCGGCTCCGGGACTTTGTTTAATGTGGATTAAATACTGATTGAAGAATGAAGATTGAAAATTTAAAATTGATAAAAAATAATATTGCCGCAGGCAGATTCCACAAATCTTCAATCTTAAATCTTCAATTTTCAATTTTTTCGTGTCCTGCTTTATGAAAATTATACATATTATCACACGACTTATATTAGGTGGCGCTCAAGAGAACACTCTTATCACCTGCAAAGGTCTTGCTGCCCGCGGCCACGATGTAACTTTAATCACAGGCCCTGCTTTAGGCCCTGAAGGCGAACTTTTCGAGCAAACTAAAAACCAGAAATTCAAAACAATCGTTATCGATTCGATACGGCGGCAGATTAATCCGCTCTACGACATACCAGCGTATCAGGCTATAAAAAAACTGCTTGCTGAAATTCAGCCTGATATTGTTCACACCCATTCAGCCAAAGCAGGCATCCTCGGTCGATTCGCAGCACACAATTTAAAGAATCGGCCGAAAATAGTTCATTCCGTTCACGGCCTTTCTTTTCACGAATACCAAAATCCGTTGCTTAATAAGTTTTATATCGCTGTTGAAAGAGCCGCCGCGAAAAAAACAGATGCTTTTATTTGCGTAGCCGATGCAATGACAGAAAAAAGCCTTGCCGCAGGAATCGGCAGACCCGAACAATACATAACCGCCTATTCGGCTATTGAGGAAGAGCAATTTCTAAATCCAATCCCTGTCCGGCAGCGAAATGACTTCCGCAAAAAATATAATATTCCCCAAAATGCTATTGTTCTTGTAACAATCGCGAGACTATTTCATCTAAAAGGTCATAAATATATAATTGAATCAGCCAAGGAACTTGCAGGGCGTTTCGAAAACGTAATCTGGCTCTTTGTCGGCGATGGAATTTTGAAAGAGCAATTACAAAAGCAAATCGCCGATTCAGGTTTATCCGATAAATTCAGGTTCACAGGTCTTTTGCCTGTTGAGCAGATGCCTCTTGTAATTCAATCATCAGATATTTTGGTTCATTGCTCACTGCGCGAGGGGTTGGCAAGAGTTCTGCCGCAGGCGCTTGTTTCCGGAAAACCTGCGATAAGTTTCGATATTGACGGCGCAAACGAGGTTGTAAATCCTGACACCGGCAGGCTTGTCGAGCCTGAAAATGTCGAGCAATTGACAGAAACTTGCGCAGAACTAATCGCGAATGAAAATTTAAGATTAAAACTTGGTTCAAACGGCAGAGAATTCGTCAAAGAAAAATTTTCGCCGAAAACAATGGTTGACACCATCGAAAAAATTTATAACAACCGGCTCAACAATACGAACACGCGGCATTAAGCCGGGAATAAACCGATAAATTCGTATGACTGGTAAATTATTTATCTTTTAACTGTTTTTGGAAAGCGGAATATGAAAAAAATAAGCAAATATTTCATTCAGGGTCTCATAGCTCTTTTGCCAATCGTATTAACTTCGTACATTATCTACTGGCTGGTGAAAACGGCGGAAATTTTACTCAGCTCAGTTATAAAATTCATAATCCCGGATAAGCTTTATCTGCCGGGTATGGGCGTAGCGGCCGGCTTATTATTGATATTGGGTTTCGGTGTACTGCTCAATCTCTGGCTGTTTCGCCGGTTATTTGAAGCCGGCGAACGGCTATTAGAAAAAGTGCCGTTTATCAAATATTTCTATAATTCCTTTAAAGACCTTGCCGGTTTTTTTGACGCCGCGAAAAAGAAAAATTTTAACAAAGTCGTAAAGGTAGATTTGCTTGATAACAAAGATGTCGGCCTGATTGGTTTTATTACCAGAGAAGATTTTAAGGATTTGCCGAAAAATCTCGGAGACAAAGATAAGATTGCGGTTTATCTGCCTATGAGCTATCAGGTGGGCGGTTTCACCGTAATAGTGCCGAAATCCAGAATAACAATTGTTGATATGAGTATTGAAGAGGCAATGAAGTTCGCTTTAACGGCGGGCCTGTCAACGGGGAAAAAATAAATCGAGCAGGTTTACAAAAGGTTGTTATGAAAAGTTATAAAATTAGAAGTAAACATTAGATTATAGATAGGTTAAAAATGAGAAATGATAGCAATCCGTTAAAAATGATTTTTATCGTTTTTGTACTTGGTCTGCTTGCCACCCTTTACGAGATTGTTACCATGTTCATAAAAATGGGTAATTACGGCATGCAGAATGTTGTATTTAATTGGAATTTTGTTCAAAAGGTCGTAGTTTTGATAATGTCTGTGGTGTTTGTATGCTTTTATATTAGAAATAATTTCATGGCCTGGTACACCGCTGCATTAACAGGTCTGCTCTGCCTCTTATTGTTCGTTCTAATGTGTATTTCTGGAGAACTAAAACTTTCCGGCACACAAGCTCTTATATTGTTTCCCGTTTTGGGCATTATATATGGCTCATATTTGTACAAAAACTATCTGCCGTATAAAAATTACATCGAAAGAACAAAAATGTGAATGCCTATTTCTTTACGAAACTGAACATTGCACTTTAAAAATTTGCTGCATTTGTAACCGGAGACCGATATATAAAAATCAGTGAAATCTGCGCAATCCGTGGTTTTTAAGGATAAGTTATGAAAAGTTATAAAAAGGAACTTTATTTTAATACGCCGATGAGGCGGCAGTTTATCAATATCACGCCGCAGGTTGAACAGTGTCTGTCTGAAAGCGACATAAAAGAAGGCTTATGCCTTGTCAACGCAATGCACATAACCGCAAGTGTTTTTATCAATGATGACGAATCGGGGCTCCATCAGGATTTTGAAACCTGGCTGGAAAAACTCGCACCCGAAAAACCATATTCGCAGTATCATCACAACAGCGCCGAGGATAACGGCGACGCCCATTTAAAAAGGACGATTATGGGCAGAGAAGTTGTCGTTGCTGTAACGGACGGCAGGCTTGATTTTGGGCCTTGGGAGCAGATTTTTTACGGTGAATTCGACGGCAGACGAAAAAAACGCGTCCTTGTCAAAATCATCGGAGAATAACCCGTTTTTCCATTGCATTCAGGCCGAGAAATCCTATAATAGTCCCTCAATGGACAATCACAGCAGGATACTACGTCTGTGGGCGGCGGCGGGGGTAATTATCTGTATTTTTCAATATTCGGCTCCGGCAGAAGGTTATTATTCTTTCGGCAGGAGCATTAACAAACCATTCGGCGACCCGAATCTGAAGAACATCGAGGTGGTAGAGAATATCTTCGTGCCGATAGCCGGCAAAGTTCTCAATATAGATTTAGCGCTTAATATAGAGCATACAAGCATCTGCGACCTGCAGATTTATCTTAAAAGCCCTGCCGGCACCGAGGTCTGTATCAACAGCTACGATTACGATAAAGACGGCGGCCGTATGTTTGAACCCAACAGGGCAAATTTCTACTGGACGGTTTTTGACGCTGAAAGCCCTATCAGCATCGACAGCGGCAAGCCTCCATATTGCGGCCTGTTTCGCCCAAACGGTCCGGGCAGTCTGACTGATTTTTATGGTCAGCAGAGTTCCGGCACCTGGCAGATCAGGGTTAAAGACTGGATATATGCCGACACCGGCACCTTTAAAGGGGTAAGGCTGGATTTCTATATCAATCCCGAACCTTCAACCGTTCTATTATTTGCCTTTTCGGCTCTGATTGGTATTTCTTCAGGTAAACATAGACCGGTTTAAAACTGCAGAATTACGTTTCCATTGGCCGATAATATCTTATGCAACAAATGCTTGCATATCGTATTTGCAATGTTAAATTTGGTTTTTTATAGGACTTTTCGTAAAACCTTGCTGAGGTGCGAAGTTGAAATCTAAAAAGAGTAAATTGAGCAGAACCGCCCTTCTGGTTTTTGCCCTTGCGGCGGTAGTGATGTTATTTTTCAGTTGTGCCAGTTTCAATATAGGTGATTTCCCAAGCAGTCACGTCTGGCCGAATAATCATCCTGCCGCCAACTGGTGCGGCCCGGCAGGAGCATTTTGCGCATACTATTTGATGTATTATATCGGCCCCGGCGTCTTTGTGCCGCTGATTGCCTTAGGTATTTTTATTATCTGGAAATTGAGCAATAAGGAAACAAGCCAGATAATTCTCCGTCTCGTCGGCCTTATTCTGGTTACTGCCGCTATCTCATCCATAATTTATATGTTCCGTCCCTTTCCCGCGGATTCTTTCCCAACCGGCAGCGGCGGCATACTCGGAAACGCGACAATTTTATTTCTCAGGGAAAAATTTTCACTCCTCGGTTCCGTAATAATTGTTTTAAGCGGTCTTATAGTCGGGGCAATTCTGCTTGCCGACTCATTTGTGATGCACCTGCTGCACCTGTGCGGCGCTTTACTGACGCGAACCTTCGGCATATTTATGCCTGCCTGGTTCACGGCAAGACAGCATTCACACAGGCTCAGTGAAATATGGCGTAAACTCAGCATAAGGAAGCCCGCCGCCACGGTCGCAGAGCTTATGGCGCAGGAAGCACAGCACATAGAGCAGCAGCAATTTTCTCCTGTTGCAAAAGCCGACGAAGCAATTGAGGTGCATCTTGAAAAGACACCTGCCGCGGTCGAAAAACCGGCCCAGCCGTCGGAGTCGATTTACGAGTCTGAGAACTTTGATAACTATCAGCTCCCCGGTCTTGAGCTTTTGACTGAGCCGGAGTACAGTTTTGGTTCTGTGCAGGAAAAAATTATCAGGGCTAAATCGGCGGCCCTTGAGCAGGTATTGACCGAGTTCGGCATAGAAGCTCACGTTACCGATTCAGAGCCGGGCCCGACAATAACGATGTTTGAGCTTGCCCTCGCCCCCGGCGTAAAGGTAAGTCAGATATCAAATCTGGCGAACGATATCGCCAGAGCGCTGGGAGCGCCTGCCGTTCGTGTAGTCGCTCCGCTGCCCGGCAGACACACAATCGGCATTGAAGTGCCGAACAGCCAGAAGGAAACTGTAAGAATAAAAGACCTCATCGTCCGGGCAGGCGATTCATACAAGAGGATGGAGATACCTTTATTTTTAGGCAAGGATTCTTCCGGACAGGCAATCGTTTCCGACCTGACCGATATGCCTCATCTACTGATTGCCGGCACAACAGGTTCCGGAAAAAGTGTCTTTATTAACAGCATTATCATGAGCATTATGCTGACAAAACGTCCTGATGAAGTAAAGCTCGTTCTTGTTGACCCGAAGATGGTCGAGATGACGGCCTTTTCAAAAATACCTCACCTGATGGCCCCGATAATTACTGAGGTCAGCAAGGCAGAGCAGATATTCGATTGGGCAACTATAAAGATGGATGAAAGATATGCCCTGTTTGCCGAGGCCGGCGTAAAAAACATCGCAGGTTATAACGCTCTCGGCATAGAGGAAATCGTCCGCAGATTTAATCCGCAAAGCCCCGATGAAGAGGCGAGAATTCCTAAAAAGCTTCCTTACTATGTCATTGTCGTTGATGAGCTTGCTGATTTGATGATGACCTCCTCGAAGGAGATTGAAGGTTATATCGTCCGCATCGCTCAAAAGAGCCGAGCGGTAGGTATTCATATAGTCCTTGCGACTCAGCGACCGCAGGCAACGGTAGTAACCGGTCTTATCAAGGCAAACCTGCCCAGCAGGGTAAGCTTTCGCGTTGCGACGAGGCTGGACAGCAGAATCGTTCTCGACCAGAACGGCGCCGAAACGCTGCTCGGCCAGGGCGATATGCTGTTCCTCAAGCCCGGCACAAGCGACCTTGTCCGCGCACAGGGAGCCTATGTCGATGATACAGAAGTCCGAAAAGTCGTTCAGCACCTTACCGAACAGGCCGAGCCTCAATTCCACCCTGAGCTTATGCAACTCAACAGGTTAGACGCCGGCGAAGCAAGCAAGGATGAGCTTTTTGACGGAGCTGTCCGAGTTATTCTTGAATCGCAGCGCGGCAGTGTTTCGCTGCTGCAGAGAAGATTGAGCATCGGCTATGCCCGCGCCAGCAGGATAATCGAGGCTATGGCGATCTCCGGCATTCTCGGCGAATATAAGGGCAGCCAGGCTCGCGAAGTTTTGATGACTATCGAGGAATATGAACGTCTGCGTCAGCAGATGGAAGCCGATAAAAAAGCAGGTTTCTCCGATATGCGGGACGATGAGCAATCCGACAATTCAGATAAGCCGCAGCATACCGTTCCGCTAAGGGATGCCTTACAGCACAAGGAAATTGATTATGACCATAATCCTGTCTCCCAGCAGCAGAGCACTATAAATTCTTAGGCTGAGTATGTCTGAAAACTATCCATCAGGCGTTGGTTTGCCGCAGGGCACAAAACAATGTCCCTATTGTGATGGCCGCGGCGATAAAGTGCCGCTACTGCGGCGAATTCCTGAATCGGCCCGTCAAATCGCCTGCCCAAAATCCTGAACAAAAGGATGCGGAAAAAGCAGAACCTCTTTTCGAGGCTTCGCCTTCGATGTGGGTACTTACGCCGAGTTTTCTGAAAACGGCTATTTTGCTTGCGGTTATGTATTTTCTGGCGTTCTGGCCGGTAAATAAGCTGCTTACTGATTTCAAACTTTCCGCAAACGCGATTGCCCTTACGGAAAAATACAGAACCATCATAGGAATTTCAATAATAGCCGCGGCGTTGCTGATTCTCTTCTGCAAAATTATCAAACTTAAAAGCATTCGCTACCGCATAACTACCGACAGGGTCGAGTGGGCAAGGGGTATTTTTGCAAAGCAAATAGACAATATTGATATGTTCCGCGTAATCGACCTGCGTTTATCCCGGAGTTTTTCTGATTCCCTGGTCGGCATAGGCACGGTTGTGCTGACTACGACTGACAAAAGCGACCCTGAATTCAGGTTTGAAAAAGTCCACAGACCAAGACAGCTTTACGACACAATTAAAAAGGCAAGTCTCGATGCCGATTCAAAACGCGGTGTCGTCCACCTTGAATGATTGAAAAATGAAGATTGAAAATTGAAGATTTTTTGAAATCTATTTTTATCTCTGTTTGTTTTCATTCTTCAATCTACAATCTTCAATCTTCAATAAAATTTTAAACAAATAACAGGCCTATTGAAATTCCGGCGTTTCTACGGTAGAGTGTTTCCAGTTGTAAATGTTGATTCTGCGCCCGTAGCTCAATTGGATAGAGTTGCGGACTTCGAATCCGTTGTTCTCACCACAACTTACTTATTTACAAGAGGTTGGGGGCGGTTTTTTTGCAAAAAATGAGGTTTACAAGTTATTAACAAGTGACTAACAAATCAAAATACAGTGGCAATACACTGGCGACTGACACTTTTTTGACACCGACTCACGCTCACTTATGAACCATTTGCACTATATCCCAAAATGGTTTTGATAATCCTGCCAGCAAAACAATAACCACCTTTGTCAGGGTGATGGTTTAATGCACCGTAGCTCTAAAGTCCAACCTTCGGTATAAGTAGCAAAAATTTGAATGTCAATTTGCTATAAAACAAAAGTTTAACCCTCGATGAATATTCGCACCGTACAGATTTTTTATCGGGTAAATGGTATGTGGTGTCTTTGCTCAAACAGGTCGTAGTATTTACCCGGCTGATAAAGTCTGAAGTCCAGCGAATTGATATATTCATACGGTCCGGATTTTCTGACGACAGCCACCAGAGAAGCAATCTGTTTTTGGGATTTAAAAGCTGAAATTGCGCCCAATTTATTTTCCAAATATGACTCCGGTGTTTTTATTCTAAGCCGGGGCGGCACAGGAAAATCACAATATATGCCCATTTCATGAATGTATGGAACCTTTTCTACAGGCTTGCCCAATTCAGGCCAGATACTGCCTGCCGAATGAAACATACTGATAAGAAATTCAGAATGCACTATCTCATGGTCAGGATGCAGGTCGTTGGAAGTAGGCAAAAAACACTGTGTTGGACAAATCTTCCTTAAATAATAAGTAAAAGCATTTTGAAGCCCCGCAAAACCTTCTATCGCCGGTTTTTGACCACTTTTCGCTAAATACCTGCCTCGATATGAATTCAATTGACAGTCAGGAAATCCGAGCCAGATAATATTCTCCATTGGAATACCAAGTGATTCATAACATTTATAAGTTTCCTTCCTGCGAATCTCAGAAATACTGTCTCTATCTTCCCTGCTGCAATATCCCATACTGCCATCAGTCACAATCAATATATGCACAGGCACTTTTTCACGAATTGCAAGCTGAATTAAAAGTCCACCACCCAGAACCACATCATCATCATGCGGGCTTATAAACAGAAAATGTTCCTTATCTTTCTGCCAGTGACGCGAAACACTTTCAAGTGTCGGGCCTGCTCTTCGTTCATCTCCAACAAGACGGACAATTTCAATTTCCTGCTGCATTTCTATTTCTCCAAAAAGTTGTAAGTTGTATAAGATTTGATAAAACCTATTTTTCAACTGCTGAAATAATTCTAACCGGCATAGTAATTTTCCTTGACCAATAACATCATCTCATCTTCCTGCTTATTTATCGAATCAACCAGTTTAAACTGCGTCCGGCAGCGATCAAGATTATGCCCCTCTCTGTGTATCTTAAAGTACTTATCGCCATTGAGATAATCTGTCAGAAAACGCATACCTATTACCAATGTAATGTATTTACTGCCTAAAATCAGATTCTCCAATTCAGTTTTATTAAGAAATTTTCCCGCTGATGCAAGATAACCTTTCAATACAGCTTCAAATCGAGGCATTTCCATCATTACTTTCGATAAATTACGCTCATCCTCCGCGGCAGAGCTTATACTGGTACGGATAATATCACCAAAATCATATAAACTCAATCCCGGCATAACTGTATCAAGGTCTATAACGCAAATACCTCTGCCTGTATCACCATCCATCAAAACATTATTTACCTTGGTATCGTTATGCGTTATACGGATGCGAATCTGACCTGTTTTAATCAGCCCTGACAAAGTATAAAAAATCTGTTCATTTTTATGTAGAAATTCGACTTCCTCTTTAATATCTTTAGCACGATTGCACACATCAGCATTCAAGACATTCTTAAAAACTTCAAGTCGTTTGAGAGCATTATGAAAATCAGGAATTGTCTCTATAAGCGCAGGCTGAGGTAAATCTATAAGCATCTGCTGAAAATTGCCGAATGCTCTTGCAGCCTCATAAATCTGCTCTAAAGATTCAGGAACATCATAAGTTCGAGCTTTTTCAATAAATATATACATCCGCCAAAAATTACCATCTGTATCCCCATAATAGCTGTTTCCTTTGGCGGTGGATACAACAGTCAATACCTTTCGCGCAATATCATCCGCTTTCTGCTTTTCCAATTTATCTCTTATATGTTTCGTAACCCTGACAATATTATTCATTAAACCCGGCACATCAGTAAAAATCGTATTGTTAATACGCTGCAATATGTATCTTTTTGTATTGGAAGCCTGCCTGAATGTAACCGCATAAGTATCGTTTATATGACCGCTGCCGTAAGGCTTTGAATTTACGAATTCTCCTTCTATCAGAAATTTCGCACAAATATTCTTTAAATAATCAGCCTTGTAATTCATAGTTATTTCCAAAGCCTGTGCGGATAAATTCCCCGCTCAATTAATCTCTGTATGCAATTCTGAGCTATTTGTTTGTCTTCCTTATATGTAACGCCGAACCAGCTGTCCTCAGTACGCAAAATCCTTACTCTTTTTTGTTTTGAAGCTACGAGCCTATCAACTGCACCTGGAATATAAAACTCGCTTTTCTGCTCTTTACCGTGCTCAACAAGAAAATCTTTGAATTGTCTTCGAAGATGTTCAAAAATATCCGGCTGAAATCCCCACAGATTCATTGAAACAACTTCATTGCCGCTTAATGTCTGCTGTTGTCCGGTTTCATCTGTGAAAATTGCACATTGCTTATTCTTAATTATCTTTTTTATCTCAGTAACTGATTTCAGATACATATTCTCATCGCACCGGCAAATCCCGCGGGAAACATATCCATATTCAGAAAGTGTATTGCCAAGCGTATAACCGACCATACAATAATCATTGTTATCGCCCCCGCTGCCACTGAGATATCCTTTCATAATCTTATATGAATTAATGCCATAATAATCATCAGCGTTAATGACTACAAAAGGTTCATTTATTACATCTTTAGCGACCAAAATAGCATGTCCTGTTCCCCAAGGCTTGTCCCTGCCGGCAGGCAGCGGAAATCCGTCAAGATACGAATCTAATTCCTGGTATGCATAAGCGGTTTGAGCAATGCCGTCCAGTTTGCTTCCTATTTTTTCTCTGAATGCTTCTTCGAAATAGTGCCTGATAACAAAAACTATTTTTTCAAACCCGGCCCTGACGGCATCATACATAGAATAATCGATTATTATCTCGCCATTGGGTCCAACGGGGTCTATTTGTTTGAGACCTCCATATCGGCTGCCCATGCCTGCAGCAATAATCAATAATGTCGGCTTCAAAATATAGTCTTCCTAATCAAAATACTTTTTCCTGATAATCATTACATCAATGCACTAAAAAACCTAATTTGTTCTGAATCGGCCGCAAGATGTGCCGGCGACTTTTTTGAAAGCACGCATAAAATAAAACATATCTGTATATCCGACTGCCAATGATATTTCTTTAACTGTTAAGCCCTGTTTCAGAAGTTCTTTTGCTCTTGAAATTCGCAGGCTCATAATAAATTCTCTCGGACTTCGGCCGGTATGCTGTCTGAAATATCTGCGAAAATAAGATTCAGAAAGGTTATACCTTTTCGCAAGCTCCGAGATGGAAATCTCTTCAGCGTAATTCCCAGCAAGCCATGAAACAGCGGCTGAGATTTCAGCAAGTCCTTCATCCTTTTTGTTTTTCGGGTTGGAAAGTCTGAAAAGTTCAAGAATCATATCTGTAATTATATTTTTTCTTTCGAGTATAGCCGCTTTATCTTCATCAGTGATAATCTTTTTCAATTTCTCAAAAGCAGTAGAAACAACACCAATATTATCCTTGATAATAATTTTCCGTCTGCTCAGAAATCCGAGTTTTTCAAAACGAACGGCATCGGGACCATTCCAGACTATATATTTCTCATGCCAGATCCCGGTCGGGTAATAAACGCTCGGTTCATCAGGAAAAAGTATTATTACACTACCTTTATTCAACTCAATTTGACCTGTTGAAGGACTAATGAAAAATCCGCGGCCTTTTTCAATTAACACCGCCGCATATTGGCCGAGCTTTCTGAGCCCCTGTGCAGCCTGAAATTTTTTTAACGGATTTTCGCCTATCCTGTCAACCCACAGACCTATCTGCTTTTCGGTACGTAATGGTGTGCGGAATTTGGTTTCGCTGTAAATCTTCAGTTTATTTAAGACCGAAAAGTCCATATATTTTACCGAAAAATCTATATAATGTACTGCTATTATATTATATCATATATTAATTAAAAGGAAAAGTCCATAAATATATTTAAAGGGTGCTAAATGAATCTAAGAGAACGATGGCTTCAGACCCTGCTGTTCGGCAAACCAGACAAGGTTCCGCTTTCTCCGGGAGGGGGAAGAAAATCAACACGGGCCCGCTGGCATAACGAAGGTCTCCCTGCTGAAATTGATGATACGAACGATATAAATGAATATGCTTATCGTCTGACAGGAGGCCGGGAAAAATGGCCCAAAGCTGGAAAAAATTTCTGGGTTGACGAGAGGATGATACCGCAGTTTGAGGAAAAGGTTATCGAACGCAGGGAGCGAACCCAGATTGTGCAGGACTGGAAGGGGAACATCTGTGAAATCAGCAATGAATACACAACAGAATATCTGCGAAATGCCATTGACTTCGTCACAAGACGCTGGGTCAAGTGTCCTGTTGAATCGCACAATGACTGGGAGGATATGAAAAAACGTTATGACCTCAACACCCCTTCCAGATTTCCTGAAAATCCTAAAAAACTCGCAGCAGAACTGGCAAACAGAGATTGGCCAATAGAGCTTCATTTTTCAGGACCATTTTGGCAGCTTCGTGAGTGGCTGGGATTTGAAAATCTCTGTATGATGTTTTATGACGACCCAAAATTAATACAGGAGATGCTTGACTTCTGGAGCAATTATATTTCAGCATTATTTGAGAACACGCTGCAATATTTTATACCTGACAGTTTTCACATCAGTGAAGATATGGCATATAAAGGTTTTTCGATGATATCGCCCGCTATGGTAAAACAGTATCTGCTGCCAATATGGAAACGCTGGGGTAATATCGCACGTTCAGCAGGAATTAAAGTATATGGAATCGATTCGGATGGATTTATCGGCGAGCTTATTCCTATATGGATCGAGGCAGGAATTAATTCCTGCGACCCGATGGAAGTAGCGGCAGGCAATGACATAATACAGTATCGCAAACAATTTGGGAAAAAAATATCATATCGCGGAGGTTTTGACAAGCGATGCATTGCTGCCGGCGGAGATGAAATGGAAAATGAAATGAAAAGAATTGCTCCTGTGATAAAAGACGGCGGATTTATACCCGGCTGCGACCACGGTGTGCCGCACGATGTCTCATGGCAGAATTACGTCAAGTATGTCGGGCTGCTGGCTAAAAATACCGGATGGCTATAAACATTATTTTTACTTATTTCAAATCAGTTTTTAAGCAGGCAGGCTACAAAATGGTTATCATCAACTTTTTTAAGCTCAGGTACACAGCATAGACAGTCTGTTGTTCGATATGGGCAGCGAGATTCAAAATTACATCCATGGGGCAGCTCGGCAAGATCGATAGTCTCACCTGTCAAAACCGCATTCAGTTTAATATCCAGGTCAGGATATGGTATTGCAGATAAAAGCGCTTTAGTGTAAGGATGCAAGGGATTCCTAAATAACTCTTCGGTTGCCGCCATTTCCACGATTCTGCCCGCATACATCACCGCAACGCGATCACAAATACAGCGTATAACGCCAAGGTTATGAGAAACAAAAATATATGTAAGATTAAATTCGTCCTGAATGTCCATAAGTAAATTCAGAATTTGAGCCTGAACCGAAACATCAAGAGCCGAAACCGCTTCATCCGCGATAATCAGAGAAGGATACATTATTAACGCGCGGGCAATTCCGATTCGCTGTCTCTGTCCTCCGCTGAAAGCATGCGGATATCTGTTGATATATTCACTGCTGAGGCCCACCCTGGCAAGAAGCTGTTTCACTCTGTCTGTTAATTGTCTGCCTTTCGCCATTTTATGAATAACTAATGGTTCGCCTACTATATTGCCGACAGTCATACGCGGATTCAGCGACGAAAACGGGTCCTGGAAAATCATCTGCATCTTTGGCCTGAATGACTTTAACAGATTTTCGGGCATTGAAGCCAAATCCACAACGGTATCGCCGGTTTTAAAAATAACCCTGCCGGCAGTAGGCGACAAGGCCCTGAGAATCGTTCTTGCCGCGGTAGTTTTCCCGCATCCGCTCTCGCCGACAAGGCCGAAAGTCTCGCCCTCAAATAAATCAAAACTTATATTGTCAACTGCTTTAATATAACCTGTTATTCTGGTAAAAAATCCCTTACCATAAACAGGGAAATATTTACACAAATCTTTAACGCTTAAAATTGTATTTTTATTTTCCATTTTTCCGAATTTCTTTCACTCTGCGGCAGGCAACTTTATGGCCATTAATAACTTCTTCAAGTCCAGGTATTAACCCGACATCACATAAGCCTTTTTCGGCATATTCACATCTGGGATGGAATGTGCAGCCCTGAGGTCTTCTTAACGGGTCAGGCACCGAACCTCTGACAGGGGCAAGTCTTTTGCCTATGCGACCTATACCAGGCAAAGAACCAAGCAGGGCAATTGTATAAGGATGCATAGGATTTTTAATAATTTCTCTAACGGAAGCCTGCTCTACAATATTTCCTAGATACATCACCGCCACTTCATCCGCAGTTTGGGCAACAACTCCAAAATCATGAGTAATAAGCATTATGGCAGTTCTGTATTCATTCTGAAGCTTTTTCATCAGTTCTATAATCTGTGCCTGAATAGTAACATCCAAAGCCGTTGTCGGCTCATCAGCGATTAATAACTCAGGGTTCGTAATCATAGCCATTGCAATAACCGCTCTTTGCCGCATACCGCCGCTTATTTCATGCGGGTATTGCCTTATTCTCGCCTGAGAATTTGGCATGCCTGCTTTATTAAGCATTTCAACAGCCATTTCTTCGGCACATTTCCGGGAGATTTTTGTTTTAGAGTGAAGTAAAACCGCTTCACAAATCTGATTGCCTATTGTATGCACCGGGCTCAAAGCCGTCATAGGCTCCTGAAATATCATACTTATGTATCCGCCCCTGACGTGATACAATAATTCCGACCTTTCGTTCAGCTCTGAAATATTAATTGCTTTTCCATTGGAAGGATAGAGAACGATTTTACCGCCGATGATTTTCCCCGGTTTTTGTATAAGTTTTAAAATTGAATAAGCAGTTACGCTTTTTCCGCACCCGCTCTCTCCGACAATTGCCAGAGTTTTACCCCTTTCAATTTTCAGGCTTACATCATCAACAGCTTTAACAACACTATGGTCAACCTCAAAATAAGTCTTAAGGCCATCAATGGTTAATACATAATCTTTATTATCAATCATTTTATCCTGCCGAATATGGGTCAGAAGCATCTCTTAAGCCGTCGCCCATAAAATTAAAGCACAAAACGGTGAAAATTATGAAAACAACCGGCAACAGAAGCCATGGATAATTAGCTACTGTCGTCATATTCATACAGTCCTGCAGCATAACGCCCCAGCTTACAATCGGAGGACGCAATCCCAGCCCAAGAAAACTCAGGGATGTCTCGCCAAGTATCATCCACGGAACAGTCATAGTCAGAGAGACAATAATATGACTTGTGAACCCGGGCAGAAGATGCTTGAAAATTATTCTTTTATGACTGGCGCCAAGCAGATAAGCGGCTACGGCATAATCTTCCTCACGAAGAGACAAAAGTTTTCCACGAACGACTCTTGCCAGGCCTGTCCAGCCAAGAAGACTTAAAAGAAGAGTTATACTGAAATAAATTCTAAGCGAAGACCAGTCATCGGGCAGGACCGCCGAAAAGGCCAGCCACAACGGCAGTTTCGGAATAGAGTTTATAATTTCGATCGTTCTCTGGATAAAGTTATCGATCGCTCCGCCTATATACCCGGATATTCCGCCGACAGTAACACCAAAAAGAAACGTTATTATTATACTTATGACTCCAACTGAAAGAGATATCCTCGCACCGTAAATAATCCTGCTTAAGATATCTCTTCCATATTTATCGGCACCGAGCAAATAAAATCTGGTAGCTTCCCCAATTATATTTTTATCTGTCCCGGCTTTCTTAATTCCAATCAAATGTCTGTTACATTCAAACAGGCCAAAAAATTTATACTTAGGTCCTTCGGCAAATAATGAAAGTTTGATTATTCCATTTCTGTTTTCATGGTAACTTTTTCGGAAGGTAAGCGGGTCCGTAAAAAGCTCCACAGGATACACATATAACCCGTTTTTAAAGCTAAACTTAGGGATTTGAGGCGGACAATAAGAATAACCTATATCTTGCAACTGAGCTGTATAAGGCGAGAAAAAATCGGCGAAAATAGCAATTAAATAAAGAATCTGCACAAAGAAAAAGGCGATAACGGCCAGCCTGTGCCGGACAAAACGCCCCCTTATCAACTGCCACTGCGATTTTGTAGCGATTGATGTGTCCTGCGTCTGAGCATCGTTATTTTCTAACTCATTTATCATCTTGTACCGCCGGTAAACCTTATTCTCGGGTCAAGCCATAATAATAATAAATCACTCACCAGAGTGCCAAATACTCCCAGCAGACTTAAAACCATAAGCATCGAACCAGCCAGATACATATCTTCCGTTAACAGGGCATCGAGCATTAACGGTCCTACAACCGGAAGGCTGAGAACCATTGCCACAATAGCACCGCCGGAAATAAGGTTTGGGAACAACGCACCTATCCCGGAAACGAATGGATTCAAAGCAAGCCTTACCGGATATTTAAAAAGTAATTTCATAGGTCTGACGCCTTTTGCCCTTGCAGTAACAACATAAGGTTTTCGCAACTCATCAAGCAGATTGCCTCGCATTACCCTCACCATTCCGGCAGTCCCCTCAAGACCGATGACAAAAATTGGAAGCCATATATGTTTCAGCAAATCAAGAAACTTAAACCAGTCCCATTGCGGCTGAGCACCGTAGCGGCTTGAAAATAATCCGGAAAAAGAAATTCCAAGATATTTTTTCCCTAAATACATACAAATCAAGGCTAATAAAAAAGACGGGATGCACATCCCAATAAATCCCAGAAATGTCAAAATATAATCACCTATGGAGTACTGCTTAACAGCGGAATAAATCCCCACAGGCACTGCAACAGCCCACGTAAAAAGGATTGTCCCTAATGAGAGAATCACTGTCAGAATTATCCTGTCACCGACAATATCGTTCACAGGCTGCCCGGTCTGCATAGACCGGCCGAGATTACCCTGAAGAAGACCCGTATCAGATGGATTAAAACTTATAAACCAGGGCAGCCCCATCCATTTTATATATCTGATACACACAGGCTCATCAAGCCAGAACATTTTTTTAAGGTCTGCCAGTTCCTGTACAGAGCTCGAATCCCCCTGTTCAGCAAGCATCATAATTCTCGTTGTAAGATAATCGCCGGGCGGAAGCTGAATTATCGTAAAAATTACGATAGACATTACAAGCAGAGTAGGAATCATTATTAAAAATCTTTTCCCGATATAAGGATGCCTTACAACGGCAAGTAAAATCAAAAGGAAAAATACCGCCCAAAACAGATATTTAACAACCCCTGCGGCGATTCTGCCCGACTGGCTTTTAACTGCTCCGGTATTGCTTTTGGAAATCAACCCCAGCCTGTCAGGCATTTTGATATGTATCATTGAGTCTTTGATTTCCTCGATTACACTTGGCGGGTCATTCGGCTTATCGAAGAAATAAGTCTCTATTCCGGCATTTCCCGGCGTCCTGAACATCCAGCAAGCAACCGCAAACTTTGGAACATTTCTTAATCCATCTTTTACAATAACAATCACAGGAGGAGGTGTGGAGATATTTATAGTCCACAAATTTTCCTGATTTACATTGAATATTTTATCGAAAACTTCTTTTTGTTTCTGCCTGTCACTAAAAGTACACGCCAAATCATATAATTTCATAACTTCCCTACAGGGATGTCCGTAAGGCGGCTCTATACATCCCGCAGAAGCCGCGGCAGGATTATTGTAAAGACCGCCCATCAGATACCATTTTGAATAGCCGATTGCAAAGTGACTGGCTGATGTACTCGGCACAAAATATCTGGGCTCCATTACAGGCACAAATTCGCTGTTCCCTACCCAGACATCCAAATCATGTCTCAAAGCCATTTTTTCCGTATAAAACAACCCGCTGTTGCGTATTCGCGGAATTACTCTAAGGCCGATATTCGACCAGCAGTCGCAGACCAGCTGGGCCATTCCAGCGCTGCTGAAACCGCTTGCCACATTCAAATAAAAAGTCATTCGGCTGCCGTCTGAAAATGTGCGATAACCCTCAAAATCTCTCTTTACTAATCCTATTTCATCCAAAAGACCGGCTGCTCTTTGAGGGTCATAGTCTGTGAAACTTCTATAAAAACCTTCGTGATAGAAAAAAGATGAGGGGCCGGGTGCGCATTGAGCAGGTTCGGTTTGACCGCTGTATTCAGCATCAATAAGTTTTTTCCTGTCTATGGCTAACGAGAGAGCCTGCCTGAACCTTTTGTCATTCAGCAATTGATGCTTGTAAACTGTCTCTGGTTTATTCGTCTCTATTTTATAATTAAGGTTGGGAGCTATGACAAACATACTCCTATCGCCGGGATACCAGTGATATACAGTATAGCCCCCCTGCTGCTGCTGACTCATTAGATGAGTATATTCTTCATAAGGAATGAATCTTAGCTGCATAGTTACTTCACCGTTAGCGGCGGCAATTGGAATCATACCGGGGCTTTTTTGTTCGAAGACAATCCTGTCTATGTACGGCAACTGATTGCCTTCGGCATCAACCATCCAGTAATACGGATTACGAACAAAACTCTGGGGCGGAGACGCTCTATACTTGCGGTATATCCATGGCCATAAGGTCGGTTTATCAGGATAGTTTAATATACTATTAAAGATACTCCTGAATAAGGCGGCATTATTTTGTATTCGGCTGGCTCGCAGTGTCTGATTTATCAAATCCTTGTTGCCGATTGACGGATGATACTTTGAAAGATAGTGCGCGGGACTATTTACCATATTGTCCACGCTCGCATCAGAAGCAAGTTTTGCGAGAAATACTCCATTCGGGAATGGGAAAGTAAATCTGATTGTGTAATCGTCTATTTTTTCAATGGCGCCTGACTGGCCGCGAACTTTCATTATTTCCGGTACACCCGGCATAACAGATTTATCATTGGCAACATATTTCCACCAGAACATAATATCATCCGCTGTGAAAGGATGGCCGTCTGACCATTTAACACCTTTACGAAGATGAAATGTGAACTGGCGATTATCTTCAGAAATTTCGTAACTCTTCGCCAGGTGCGGAACTATCGGATATCCCTGGCTTGACCACCTGACAAGAGTAACATACGATAATCGATGACCTATTTCCGCCATTGAAACTTCTGTGGTAAGCATGTGCCAGGTTCCCCCGTATCTCCCAATTCCTTCAACACCCTCAACAACGAGAGGTTCCGGTCCGACTCTCTCCTCTACCGGTCCAAGCAAACCTTCCTGCTCCAACGCTTTTAAAATGGGTGATTGATTCTTGGGATACCATTTTGCCTTTTTACCTTTGGAATAGTCAACCTCACGGTAAAAAACGGGCGGATTATTGACATCTATTATAGTCTTGCGGGATTCCTGAACAGCGGCTATATAATTCGGGTCATATTTGTTTTCTATAATTTCGCTACTGGGAGATACGACAAAAGCGGAAAGAAGAACCGACAGAATAAAAAGAACTGTCGCTCCAAATAATCCCAAAAAATATGTTAATATTTTTCTCAATTTTAGATGCGGTAGGTAAATTTATTGGATTACATTAGTATTTGTCCAACATTAACCAGATACATCTGCCTCCCATTATTTTCATGGGCAGAATCTATAACAATACTTCGTCCGGAAGGACTTATACGAGGATGAAGGTCGCATCGCCATTCGTCATCTTCTTTGCCGGACATATTGCCGGTATATTCTTTTGAACAATAGAATTCTCCGAGCCATACAAGAAGATTTTTTGTAATATTGTAAAGATAAAGTTTTTGATACCTTCGTTCATCAGGATAGGTATCGCCGACTATCCAGTTTTTGTCGGGGAAATATGAGAGATGACCGCCTGAATTCGGCAGCACACCTTGTCTGATTTTTCCAACTTCTCCGTATTTGTCTTTGTATATTGTAAAACCATCCACCTGAACAACCAGATGTTCTGAATCCCGCCAGTTGAAATGCCCGCATCCGCCCGGAACAAGAACATTGACATCGCTGCCGTCAGGATTAGCTGTCATAAATCTGGTCTTGAACGGCCAGCCTTGCCCTCTTTCGGTTCTCCATCGATGCAAAAATGCAAACCTCGAACCCGATGGGTTAAATAAAAGACAATTAAAGTAATGCTTGCAGTCAACAAAACTTTTTGTCGGATGAGGTATCCGTGCAATATCAGCAAGTGATATAATTAACTTTTTTGCGCCTGAGTCCAAATCTAATAAGTATATGCCGGCATCTTCAGGAGCCATAATATCATTATTCCTGTCTTTCACACCGGCATAACCATAACCGGGGCGCATATATTCAAGTCTTTCAAAATCCAGCCCCAGAGCGGTTTTCCCATTCGGGTGAACTGTAAAAAACGCAAATGGAAGTTTCCTGAGCCGACCAGTCTTTATGTCAAGAATCTTACAGATGAATTTATCGCCCTGGCGGTCGTTCCACATTATTTCAGACTGGGAATTTGGCCTGAATTGCAGCATACAACCTGCCTGCCAGCACCAGGCACAGGACTCGCCAAGTTCTATCCAGCGGTTGTTATCGTTAAGGTCAATCATCCCGATTTTTATTACATCATCCGGTTTCGGCCTACGGTGCTGAAAACCAACTTCCATACCTAATATATATCTGCCTGCAGGGTCAAACTGAGATTTGTCATAATAGCCAAACCAATGATATGCTGGTCCCTGTGTAATTGGGAGGATTTGAACATCGGCCTTTACAGTATGCTGCGAGTTCATAATCAGACTTCAGAATTTGAAATTATATAATCAATAAGTTCATCAACATAACAAAAAGCCAGACCTGTTACCGTATCCGCACAGCCATAATATAATGCAATTCGCCCCGTGGGGGCATCATGCAGGGCAGCACAGGGAAATACCACATTGGGCACATCGCCAACACATTCGTATATCTTCTGCGGGTTTAAAAGATATGTTTTACAGCGATAGAGAACCTTCCATGGTTTATCTATATCCAATATAGCCGCTCCCATATTATAGACAAAGCCGTTACAGCTTGTTAATACCCCGTGATAAATCAATAGCCAGCCATGTGTCGTTTCAATAGGAATGGGGCCTGGGCCGATTTTAGTGCATTGCCAGGTAAGTTTATTGTTTATTGGAGCCATGACATGACGATGTCTGCCCCAGTGAATCATATCGGGGCTTTCGCTGCAGAATATATCTCCAAAAGGCGTATGGCCATTGTCGCTCGGACGGCTTAACATAACATATTTGCCATTGATTTTTCGCGGGAACAAAACTCCATTTCTGTTAAACGGTAGAAACGCATTTTCGAGCTGATAAAACTTTTCAAAATCATACGTATAGGCAACGCCTATTGTCGGCCCATGATACCTGTTACACCAGGTAACATAATAACGATCCTCAATCCAGCAGACACGAGGGTCATAACCTTCAACAAAGTCGGCTATTTCAGGTTCATCACATATAAATTTTATCGGCTCATTATCTAATTGAAAATGTATGCCGTCTTTGCTGAAGCCGCGATGAATACGCATATTCCTTGCTTTTGTATCCACCCGGAAAACTCCGGCAAATCCCTTCTTAAAACTAACGACGGCACTATTAAATATGCTGTTAGAACAGGCAATTAAATCACGCGGTATCACAGGATTTCCACTGTAACGCCAGACCACATCCACGCACTTGACTGGTTTGTCTTCCCATGGAAGATTGGGAAGATTCCCGTTAAGTATTGTTGTTTTGTTCGATAATCCGGTCTTCACATCAGACATATACAAATCCTTATCTATAAGTTGAAATTTTGTGCAGCAAATCTCTAACGGTATAATATGCAAGTTTAGGTCTTCTGTATTCATCGACAATTCCCTTGTTGTTGAAGCTTCGGGGTCTGCCAATCGATATTTTGCTGGGCAATGCGGTCCTCCCGTCACAGAATTGCCAGATAAAGAAACCCTGTACTACTTTGGAGTCAATAAGACCCTTAATGGCTTTTTCGAGCAGTTTCTGCTGATAATTTTCGGTATATCGTCTTCCTCCTTCGAATGTTGTCTCGCCTAATAATGCCGCGGCTCCAAATTCAGTTATCATAAAAGGTTTAAGTTGTTTATGTTCGGTCAGCCAGTTTCTGGCATCTTGTAACTTCAGGGCAAATCTTTTATCAAGATTATCCAGCGGTTCATCATCGTCATACCAGCCGGGATACATATTCCAGCAGACAATATCAACAAGGTCAAAACATATATCGTTTTTACCACAGGCCGAAGCGTAACTTAGGAGTCTTGAGATGTCCATTTGACGCATCTGGGCGGCAATTTTCGAAAACAAATCCAACCCTTCCTGAGAGCTCGACTTGGACTCATTCTGAATGCTCCAGATAATAATAGAGGGATGATTATAGTCGCGTTCTATCATTTCACGAGCCATCTGCAAGGCACGCTGATGAAGCAGCGGCTTGGCCAGAGAATGAGCAGGATGATTCCAGAACGCAAGCTCTTCCCAAAACAGCAAACCCATCTGGTCGCAATAATCCATAACAATCGGGTCATTAGGATAATGACTGCCTCTGATTGCATTGGCACCCAAATCCTTTATTATCTGCATATCCCGCAGAATAAGCGATGCATCTATGGCGTATCCGAGTTCCGGGTGGTCATTATGCCGATTAACGCCCTTGATAAAAATTTCTTTTCCGTTAAGCAAAATCCTGTTATTTTTCGTTTCAATTTTTCGAAAGCCTGTTCGCTCATAGAGGTCATCTGTACCGCAGCTGATATGCACCATATAAAGATGCGGATTTTCGGTGTCCC
The DNA here is from genome assembly GCA_026386845.1 of Phycisphaerae bacterium. Taxonomy (GTDB): domain Bacteria; phylum Planctomycetota; class Phycisphaerae; order Sedimentisphaerales; family UBA12454; genus JAPLMW01. The sequence goes on along the minus strand of JAPLMW010000001.1, from coordinate 27,020 downwards.
AGAGAATGGGTTTAAAATCTTTCAATGTAAAACTGACGTCCTGAACCGAACCAGGCGATATGGTTATCTTTTTAACCGTTTTCCCTGTCGATTCCATCTCGAGAGAAAAATCGTCGGTAATTTCCTTATCTGTCCAGTTTTTTACCTGAACCTTAACATTAACCCCTGAGACTTTTAAACCATCCCATTCGGTATCAATGTGAATTTTGTCAATCGAGAGATTACTAAACTGTTCAAGCTCAACGCTACGATATATGCCGCCCCAGACAAACCAGTCAACAAACCGTAGAGGCATCGTGTCTTCGTCATTAATAGCATTATCAACCTTAACGACGAGCAAATGTTCGCCAGCCGACAGATGGGGAATGTCGAACCAGAACTTATTATAACTGCCATAATGCTGTCCAAGCTCTTTGCCGTCCAGATAAACGACCGCCTGACCGCTGACAGCATGAAATATCAGTCGGCTGTTGGAACTTATAACCGTCGTAAATTTTCTTGAGTACCACACAACTCCAAAATAATCGAATTTATGTAACTGTAAATTCCAACAGGAAGGAACATACGAAACATCCTTGGAGGGGTTTTCTCCGCGATGATACCCTTTTTGCAAACCCGTATTATCCGGGTCAAAAGTTATATTCCATTGACCGTTAAGACAGATACTTGTACGTTTGACTGATTTCTGAAATATTCGCTCCATTTGAAATCCTAATAAAAAATTTTATAATTAACTTAACTGGTTTCCAATACTTATTCAACAAATTTACGAGTCAGTTTTTTTACATCGGTCTACCTCCAAGCTGCTGTGTCTACATTGCCGTTTTTACCCTGCCAAAGCTCTTTCCAGACATCAGGCACATTCTGCAAGCCCGGTTTCCATCTCCATATAATCCACGATATGCTATTTTTCTCAAAAATTTCCACAACATCGCGCATCCAGCGGTCACTGGAATTATCCGGAGCGTTATTGAAAGCTCCGAATTCTCCACACCAAACCGGTACATTCCACTTCTTTGAAAAATCAATTGCCGGCTTTAGTTCTTTCCCAAGATAATTAATATCCACAAGCTTTGCTCCATTTAACCAGCCGATAGGCATATTGCCGGGATACCTCAAATTACCATAACTCGTTCTATAATGCGTGAATTTGCGAGGCGAATAAAAATGAAAATCATAAATAGTATTCGATTTGTCAATATATATTTTATCGTTGAGACTGCCGACAGAACCCCACCATGTGCCAGTCAAAGAAACAATAAACCGTTTATCGACCTTGTGAACCGCATCAACTATTGCCTCACGGATTTTGTTATAATCATTATAAAGACACGGCAATATATGTATTTCGCTGAATGTGCAAAAGCCCATCAGATAGTTCGCCCCGGAATACCTTTTTGCAAGAATCTCATACATTTGAGTACATTGTTTGCTCAATAAATCAGGCTTTGCAAGATTGTCCTCCACACCAAGTGCACGCCAGTGTATTTCCATCATAAAATAAATTTTATTTTTTTCAAGCCACGCAACTCTCTGGTCCATATGGCGGAGGTTTTCTTCAAGCAGAATACATCTCTTATTTATATCCTTTTTGCCGTCGTTGACAGTCTGCCAGTAGTTTGGGTCGAAAGTCAGCAAAATACGAACAAAATTAATGCCCCAGCTTTTAAACATTTCAACTTCCCGCTCGGAACTTAACCATTCGGCGCGCGTATATATACCTCTCAGTTTTATTACATTGCCATTACCGTCAACAATATTTCGTCCGTTTACAGCGAGACGAACCGAAATATCGCTGTCAGGCAAAGACACCGATATCTGTTCCGAAGGATGCGATATAATTATATGCTCGGCCGCCAATGCCTGCCGGCAGATAAACAAACCTGTTAAAACACAAAGCAGTCTCATCATCACATATGCTCCGTTTGCCAGAGATAGAACACCAGCGGTGCGGATTTATCTGATACTTTTTCCGGCCCAAAAAACAACTTGATTAGCCTGTCCGAAGAACAGCTTTCTACCGCTTTTGCTCCGAATTTCTTTAAAAATTTTTCCTGATTTATGACACGAATCATACCCATATAAGATGAACTTTTGGGGAAATTTAATTTCTCAAGGCAGTTTGACAGACCGTCGTCCTGCAGCGGTATAAACATCTTCAACGACGGAAAATCTTTCTGCTCGATTAGTCTCCGCAGAATCGACAGAACCGCATAGGTCTCACCGCCGTACTCAAGAACACCGTTTTCATCGCTGATAAGAACATACGCTGTTATTTTACCATTCCTCTGATAAAATAATTTCCTTTGCCTGTTAAATAACAGGGGATAATCATCGGGCTTGCGCTCAGACCGCAAAAGTTTCTTTTCGTAAATTTCCCTTATTTGTGAATAATCATCGATGCTTGTTTCCAACGTGCTTTTTTTATCATACGCCGGAAGAAGAAAAACATTGCCGCTATTTAAATTAAACCAGCATTCTTTTCCTGCCCATTCCCATCCAAGCTTTCTGTAAAATTCCGGGGTGCCGGTCCAAAGAATAGAGATGTCATAATCTTCTTTCTCCATCTTTTTTATACAATCATTTAAAATTATCGTAGCATAACCTTTCCCCCTATAGTCAGGCAATGTGGCTACACCGCCTATACAGCCTATTTTTAATAATAGACCATCGGCAGTATTAACTATCCTTTGATATATCGCAGCGTGAGATACAATTTTTTTATTTATTTTGATTATTCTCATATTATCCAGATTGCCGTCACCATAGGCATAAGGATAATATTTCCCCATTCTTCGCGGTCTTGTGCTGTGAAATATGGAATCCAGCATAGCGAGAGTTTCGCCAAGCTCATCTTTACTGCATCTTCGTGGGCTTTCAGGATTCATTATTATCCTTTATAAATTATCCGCGATTTTTTGTCCAAAAGCATTCTCAAAAAACCTGACCAATGCCGGCAAATTAATCACATGACCTTCGTCATGCACAAACAATTCAACATTTTGCGGACAGTCGAATACATCATAAATCGGCTTGATTTCTTCCATTGCTGCACGGGCAACAGGCACATGGAACTGTGTTAGAGGCTCCGCAAGGCCGTTCTGGCACTGCAGATAACGAGGGGCTATAAGGCAATAAAGGTCAGGCCAATCCACCAGGTCTCTCATACCCGGATGCTGCCAGCACTGGCAATGATGATGCTCCATCTGGTCCATAAAAGTCAGGAAACCGCAGGATACCGCAACTTTACATCTTTCATCCATTGCAGCCAGCCACATCGTCATTTCCCCTCCGATTGATAAGCCCGCACAACCTATCTTTGTCTTATCAACCTGAGGCAGCGAATACAGATAATCAATACATCGCATCGCATCCCATACCCGTTCCCCTGCGAGACTGCGTCCCTGTTCATATACTGAATGACTTATGCCATGCGCAGTCGTAATAACCCCGCCCGAAGTCAATACAGAACCAAAGCCTCTCTGCACCGACTGCGGCGATAAATCGTACGGCCCATCCCTTTTGCTGCCGTGTCCGGCCAGGCATACAACCGCAGGATAGCTTTTGCAGGCTTTTTTCGGTATGCCAACAAGCACAATCATTCGCCGAGTCGGCGTAGCATCAATCTCCATCTGGCGGATTATAAAATCCCCCCTGTCTTCAGTTGATAATTCCTTCTCATTCAAAGGTAACGACTGTCTTTTTACAAGATCGGATATACCTAATAACTCAAACAGCTTTTGGCGTGTATTTTTCTCCCAGGCAATAGCAGCGTCTTTCGAATCAGCGGTAAATCGCAAAGTCCGGCCCTTGTACATCTGTTCCAGATTCGTTTGCTTGAGAGTATCACTGATAAATTTCCTTATCTCATCCGGCTTGACACCGGAATAATTGGGATCGGCATTTTTCTCAATTTTGTCTGCAAACAAATTTAACTGCGTAAGATATCGTAATATCTTATATCGCTGTATCAATTTTTCGTTTGACACATTCACATCAGGCTGTTCTTTAACATATTGAGATACCATATACGAAATAACACTCTGATAATCATTCGCATCAATACTAAAATTTTTGTCATTCATATTAGCTCCGGTTTCGCTTTTTGCTATGCCGCATATTAAACATAACAGCACAAATAAGGTCTTCAAATTTATTTTTTTCATATTTCTCCCATCAATTCATAAAACTATATTATCTTTTCACAAACATAACAATCAAGGCACAAGATGTCTGGCCGCACGAACAGACACCAATTGACAAGGCAAACAATAAGCTGCTGTTTTATATTGTCTGCCGGGCGGGAATGTTACCTGCTCATAAGCAGTCAAATGACCTTCTGCCTGATGATAATAAATATGGCCCCATAGGCACAGCTGAAAGTCATCATATAAACCGAGATTCCAGAGTCCTTCGAGCCACTCCGCCAGCGGCCAATCGTCAAGATGGTCCTCAAATCTGGTTGTGCCGCAGAACTGGCCACCGCCGTTAAGACGGGCATTTACAATGCGTTTCATCATTTCTTTCGGTAATACGTTACTCGATAGAAGTTCCGGCCAATATCTATAGTTTGTATAACTCCCAAAGCGTGAGCCGGTTATCCGCACAGGACGGTCAGCCGGCTCATGAGCAACTTTCTCTATTGTCGGCCGCAGCCACCAGTCCGAATTGTCCTTTGGCCAGACCTGTTTTAATGTTTGAATAAGCAGTATTCTGAGTCTGCCGGTTTCCTGCCGTATCTGTTCTGCTTCCTGCAAAAGGTCTAAATATTCATCGAGGAGAATCGCCCAGTCTTCAAGCCCTCGAATGACCCAGGCGTTGTTGTGGAAGTAAGTGGCGGGCGACCCTTTTTCGTCATCTTCAGGCACCCCAAAAAGCAACCGGTCTGAACCAGCAGCTTTTATTAGCTCTTTCAGATACTCTGTTATAAGATTAAGCTTTCCGCAATTATTTTTGAGCCATCTTGTCTTACCGCCGCGTTTTATAATCCTCCATGCCGAAGCCAGAAGCATTCCATACTCACTTAGAGATGTTCCCCGATAATTTATAGTTCCATCCGGACGGACAAACGTATTCAGCCAATATTCAAAAAGTTCCTCAGCTCTCGATATCATTCCCCACAATGTAAGTGCATCTACAGCAGAAACAATCACTGGTGGAAAACTATCGTGGCAATCGTGAGAGTAAATTCCTGCTCCGTATTTCGGATGATTACCCTTAAATGTCGCATTTATATGCGCCAATCCGACTCGAACTATACGCTCAAGCATAGGATGCGGAAAAATCATATCCAAAGGCAGGATTATTTTTGCAGATATTTTATCAATCATATCAGGGTCAAATGCTGGCTCATCACGAACAGGCTCCGCGCATTGTTCTACCTGCATCGGAAAATCAGCACCCGCAGGAAGTAATCTGTCCCGAAACGGGTCTTTCATGGCAGCTTGCCACTGCGATACTCTGTTTGCATTCGTTTCCGTCATAACTATTCCTTGAAATTAAAACCGCGGGATTTTCATAATTTATGGATTATCCGTATGAAACAGCATTTCCTCTTCGACCCTGCACGGAGGCTCAACTGATACAGCGTCACGTTGCAATTTCAATTCAAATCCGTTCTCTAACCCCTCTGGTTTTGAGTAAATTATTTTTAACCTGTGAAGACCGGCCTCAAGCGTAATTATCCCAGGTGTAGTTCTCGCATAGTCAAGTTTCACAGCAAAATGTTTGTTTACCAAAGTATCATCTATGTAAATTTCGTATGCCCCGTATGATATCGGATAAAAGAAATATCTGCCGGCTTTTGAAATATCAATTAATCCGTCATAAACTATTGTTTTCCCATCAGATTTTTTCAGATGAATATCTCCGACACCACGACTTATACCGATTTTTTCCGCTTTATCGTATTTCAGCTCTTCAACTTTTTCACCGGCGGTATTATAAACCGCGTATCGCAGGCCTGCTGACACTTTTGCTGACATCACCGGAGGTTTCAAACCTCCAAATTCAAATACTGTCGTATCTACAGGACATCGTCCCATATCCTTACGGATTAACACTGCCTTTACCGTTGTTGTTTTATTGATACTGAAAGGTCCTTCATATAGTTTTGAATGCTTGTCAGGCTCTGTTCCATCCAGTGTATAGTATATTTCTCCGTCGCGCACCCATGAATCAATTTGAACTGGCAGTTCATCTGTAAACCTGCCGCCATGCGGGTTTATTGTTACTTCATTATAATCGAGTTTTCCCTGCCATAAATCCTTCCACGATGCAGGCACATCGTTCATATCTTTTTTCCACGTCCAGATTATCCAGGGAATATCATTCCTCTCGAAAATCCTGCAGACATCTCTCATCCAGCGGTCACTCGAACCATCAGGGGCATTATTAAACGCCCCGAACTCCCCGCACCAGACAGGCACATTGTACCTTTTTGAAAACGATATCGCAGGAGCAATAAAAGTTTCGTGAAGTTCTTTATCGAGATAATATGAACGGCAGCTATATCCGTGCGGTATCCTGCCCGGATAACGCATATCACCAAACCACGGCCTGTATGCCACAAATGTTTTTATATCATAATAATGAAAATCATAAATAACATTTGGTCGTTCAATTAAGGTTTCGTCTACCAGACTATCCGGGCCGCTGACTCTTACGCCGGTAGCAGAAACAATCAGCCCGGGGTCAACTTCGTGTACCGCATCCACAATAGCCGTACAAATGTCTTTATAGTGCTTATAATCTTCCGGAACAATGTAAATTTCACTGAACATACAAAATCCCGCCAGATACTCAAATCCAGCGAAATTCTCCGCAAGTGTCTTATACATCCGGGCGCACTGCTCTTTCAGCAATTCCGGCTTTTCAAGCTCCTGGTCTATTCCATACCACTTCCAGGGCACTTCGATAATAAAATATATTTTGTGTTTTTCGAGCCACTGGCATTTCGTTTTTGTCTTTTGGATATTCTCATCCCGCAGAATACATCTCTTTTTCAAATCGACTTTGCCGTTATTCACCGTTTTCCAGTAATCACGGTCGAATGCCAGCAGAAATCTTACAAAATTTATCCCCCATTCCTTAAAATGGATAACCTCCTGTTCCGATTGGAGCCATTCCTCCCTGCTGTAAATGCCGTGAAGCTTGATTTTGTTTCCATTGCCGTCAAAAAACTTCGTCCCCTGAATTCTTAATCTAACAGAATTACTGTCTGTATTGGCCGCTGAAATTTTACCGCATTGTAAAATTAACAAGAGTGCGCCTAAAACAAATATGTTTTTCATAAAAATCATCCTTTGATTTGTCTATTAAAAATATGAACGAATGTTATACGCATTTTCCTGTTGTTCATATTTTTTCAACTCCGGTTTCGTATCAGGATTGTAAAAAATAAATATAGATTCTCCGGCATAAGGTTCATATAGAACAAGCTCATCCCTTTCATCTCCAATAATATCCAATGCAAATGCCTGTGCTCCGACAGGCCTCCAGCTTGTTCCGCAATGAAGTTTATCCTGCACATATTTGTCATAATCGCCCAGTTCTGCTGCCACGTTGCCATATCCGTCAACCAGCATCTTGTCCTGAGGTATCCATAACGACTGAATATTTTTACTCTTCCAGCTTACCACCGTTGGAAAATCCGGATAGGAAGGTAAAAGTTTTTTATGCGAGAAAGCTGCGAGAGTTGTGCCATCTGCGCCCCGCAGTGTAACAAACTGCCCTGAATGTCCTGATGCACAGGCAATTATTTCGAGTCCCGGCTGTTCCTCTATGAAATTGCCGACCCAGACAGCCTGACCGTGAGAAATTTCCTCACGGTGTTTACGCCATAAGATATTTCCCCTGAAATCCAGACAATATATTGGTCCGACTCCGCAGGTACTAATGAGAATTTGTTTTTCATCTCCTTCTTTCAATTGCGCAACTGCTGTACAATCAGCATGCCAGATAAACTTAGCGCCTTTGTCCCATAGAACTTTTCCATTATCATCAGCCAGCATATGTCCTAAAACAATTTCATCCTTACCGTCATTGTCAACGTCAGCAACCGTCGGAATATGCCCCATCGAATGACTTGTTCCCTTTACATGCCAGATAATATTCAGTTTGTCGTCGAGCGCAAATGCGTGACACGGCAATCCATTGCTGGCCTCATATTTCAAAATAATTGACGGCGGTTTGTCTTTGCCATTTAGATATGCAATACGCAGCAGCGGATGACTTCGTGACGGCTGTCTGTTGCCCAATATTTTCGGCTGACGGACACTCATATTTATCGGCGATTCTATTCCATGTTTTACATCGCCGCTCGCTCCGTCCAGAATATACAACATCGGTTTGTTTTGCTCCCACAGTTCACATATAATTTCGTTTTTGCCGTCCTGATCGATGTCAAAAACAGCTGCGATTCCACGCAAAGCCGGCGAAGTCCCCTTTTTGCCCACATCCGCAGAGCCGCATCTTTCATGCTCAGTCAGCGTCTTATCACCCTTTTCCCACAATGTTTTGCCGTCAAAGTCAACCGCTATAAGCCTCCCGGGCACATTATATGTGCTGCCGTTCTTATACAGCAAAAAATCAATCCTGCCGTCATTATCCAAATCGCCGGGACAAACATAACTGCCTTTATACCGGCTGATATCTATTTCTTTGAACGGTTTAACACCCGCGGTTTTACCGAGATAATCCTGAGGATTACCAGTTATAATATTTCTCTTTTCATCAGCCTTCCACTTCTCATAAGGCACCCCGGAAGGTATTAAATCTGCAATCTGATTATTCCAGCTTTGAACTTCCTTATCCGCCATCGCACGATTATGAAACCATACTCCTGCAAGCAGACCTTCAAATCTCGGCAAAAGCTTCACCGTCGATGTGCCGTCATAGCAGCTCTGCGGAATACCCTTAGTTGCTTCTGCCGCCTTTTTACCGTTTATAAATATAGCTGCTCTTTTGCCGGGCTCAAAAACCGCGGTAACAACCACAGGCAATTCTTTCTTTATTGTTTTATTGCCGACTAACTCAAAAAAATCATCTGCTTTTCCAGACGGACTTAATTGAAAATAAATCTTGCCCCCAGCGGTAATACCCAGCTCATAAGACGCTTGTCCCGGCATAAAACCCCATTTTGATATAAATGCGGCTTTCATCGGCCATTGCTTGGCCAACTGAAAGACAGTCGTCAGGGTCATTGGTCCGGTTAAACGAAGGGCCCCGTCGGGACCTTGTCCGAGGTCAACGTACGCCTCAAGATATTTATTGGTTTTCAAAACGTAATGGCCGTCAAAAACGGCCAGATACGGAGGATTTCTTCCTTCCGGCTTATTATCGGGGGCCCACTGATATTTTAGACCTGAATCATTCATACAAGATTCCTGAACAGCCGACAAACAATATGAACAGTTAAGAGATACTATTACAATAATTATAGTGAAAAAAATCCGTTTAATCATAAATACGCTCCGATTGTTCTTGTTATCTTAAGGTATGCCTTTGTATTGAACCAGTCAGGAATTTTTGATTACCACCAGCCATAAGACCTGTATGGCCCCGGTGATGACCGAGGATGTTTTTGTGTGGACTTTAGGCCTTTCCAGCGCACCGACCCGTCAAGCTGAAGCGAATTAACTCCCTCGGCGCCTAAGTCCGCAGGTTCTATCTTGCGTCCACCGGCGTTCCAATAATAAAATATATAACCACTCGGTCGATGGACAACCTCGGTCCAGGAATATACATCTCCGGCGCCAGCCGCCCTGTGAGAAATATCAACCATTACCTGCGTAGCTCCGCCATCTGATATTTTTAGAGGTGAAGTCCATTTGTACGCATCAGGCTCCATGGCCTGCCAGGTCCATTTGCTCAGGTCTTTGCCTCCCAGGTAAAAATATCCTATAAGCATCCCTTTGCCGTCATCCCACGATGTCGGATATGGTTCCATATAATATGTCCTGTTTAGCGTCTGGTCTGTCAATCCTGTAATTTTCACTCGCCGGAAGCTTGTGTCCATTGGACAGACCATAATCCGCGAGTCATTTGAAGCGGACTTTATTGCATTATAAGTAGTTCTTGGTACGTAGTCGGGTTTGTAACCATTTGCAAGAGGTATCCTTCCTCCACTGTCGCTGTTAGCGTAGGCTATCAGTCCGAGGCCGCACTGCTTTAGATATGCCGAACAAGTTACCCTTTTTGCCAAATTACGGGCTTTCTGCATGCTCGGTATCAAAACAGCCAACAGCAGTGCAATAATTGATATCACCACCAGCAGCTCAACGAGAGTAAAAGCCTTTTTTCTATTTCTCATTATTTTCTCCGAGTTCACAGATATAAAATCATCCTTTAATTTATATCTTCAAGCCATTCGCCGGCCATAATATCAATGTCCTTGTAGTCAACTCTGCAGTCGCCTGTTATATCGCCGGCAGGCTTATTCAAACAGTATTGTATCGGGTCGTAAATCCAGTTTTCTTCAAGCCAGTCTTCCGCCATTATTGCATAATCTTTGAGATTGACTTTCTTATCATTATTCAAATCCGCCCACAGCGGCACCTGATAGTAGAACCTTACTTCTCTGAGTTTATAGCCATAGTTTGCTGAACCATAGTTACCCACGCCAGGTCCGCCGACAGCAGTAATCCTTACATATTTTGCGGGGAAATTTTTAAAGCCGATTTCTGTATCGTGTGTACCGTCAGGGTGTCCGTGCGGCAGAACAAAATTCGGCTCAGAACCATTCATCAGGGTAGTGTAATTTATACCGTTAGTTGAATACTCAATCTTAATTGTCTTAAGAGCTATTTGGTATTCATCATATTTGGCTGGGTCCACTAAGTTTCCATCTATCCCATCATGATTCCATACCCACATTTCGTTGATATCGTAGATACGGTCGAACGTAATATTTAGTTGCGGTTCATTAACAGGAGGAACCAAAGTCCAGGGCTTTCTGCAATACCAGGCGTTTGTTGTCCAGCTATAGCCCGGGACACTGGTATCGGTGGAACTGTAATGGTAATCATAGTACAAACCGCTCCAATCAGCCGCATGATAACCCTGTGAACCAGCATCGCCCGGCGAGCCGTTAGCATCGGCAACGCCGATAAGGCCCGAATTCCAGCGAAGCCTTGCGCGTGTTGAGAAGTGCCATTCGTCGCCCTGTGTTACAGAGTTGCCGTCTATACTGTCAATACGCCATTTATAATCAGACAGATTGTCCAACTGCGGCAAAGTATAGCTATTGACATCAGGTGCGATATTAGAGGCGATTTTTACCATCGACCCTCCGACCTTGCCAAGCCATATATCCTGCCCTGTACCCGCATCGGTTCCGGGCGTCCAGCCAAGCTCGACAAAAATATCGACTTCAGCGTCTTCCGCAGGCGCAGGGGCATAAGCGTTGACAGAAGTGTATGGTCCATCAGCATAGAATCGCACCTCACGGAGCTGGTAGCCATTGGTTGAACCATAATTTCCTACTCCTATACCGCCTACAGCGGTGAGCTTGACATATTTTGCAGGTACGCCAAACTCAATTTCAGTATCGTGTGTGCCGTCTGTATTGCCGTAAGGCAGGACAAAATTCGGCTCTGAGCCGTTCATCAAAATATTATAATCAACGCCGTCGGTTGAGTATTCTATCTGAACGGTTTTTAAGGCTTCCGTAGCGGTACCTTCATGGTTCCATACCCACATTTCATTGATATCGTAAATTTTATCAAATTCAATATATAGCTGCGGTTCATTAACGCCGTAAAGCCACGGCTGCTTGCAATACCAGCTATTTGATGACGAATAATTAGCGTGAATGTCGCCGGTTATTCCACTTCCATTGGCAGCCAGATAACCCTTTGTGCCTCCATATGTTTTGACGCCAAAAGCAAAAATAATACCCTCACCGCCTGGATTCCACGGCAGCCACTTCTTTGTTTTGAAATGCCAGAGTCTGCCGGTTATCAGGCCGCTGCCATCATTGGCATCAACACGCCAGTAATAATCTTTATCGCTCTGAAGCGTGGATATCGAGATTGTATCGGTACAGGGTGATATATTGTTTCCGATTTTCGTCATACTGTTGGTATCTGTCCCGAACCAGACATCCTGGCCTGTAATCGCATCTTTCCCCGGAATCCATCGCAGCGAGCCAACCTTAACATCCACGGCCGTAAAATTGTTAGCAGGATTCGGATTTGAAGCCTCCATACCCTCATGACAGAATTGCAGTTCCCTGACGATGTATCTGCCATAGCTTGTGCCGGTTTCATAGCTGCCTGTTCCCGGCCCGCCTCTGGGGGTCAGTTTGAGATATTTAACAGGTATGCCGCCAAATGAGATTACCTCATCTTTGGTGAAATCTGTATTGCCCGGTAAAAAGGTAAATAAATTCGGGTCATTCGTGTCATTTGCGTCATTTGCATCAAAGCTCAATAAAGTGGTATATGTTATATCATTAGTTGAATATTCAACCTGAACTTTTTTCAGGCCGTAACCTTTGTATGTATCCTCATAGTTCCAGACAAACATATCAGTAAGGTTATAATTTGCATCAAATACAAATTTAAGTGTCGGCTCATCCCAATACAGAGTTTTGCAATAGTAGCCGTTGCCTTCAACATAACCCATATGAGTTTCAGCAAGCATACCGCTGCCGTCCACGCAATACTGAGCAGGGTATCCTCCCTCTTCATAGCCGAGCGGCCCGTCAGCGCTTACAATTGAATTTCCCCAGCTTAATTTCCTGACAATATCTCTTGTCCCGACTATGGTTTGAACAGAATTGCTGTTATACTGGGCATAAACTTCCTGCTGACACAGTTTCGTGGTGATTATTTTACCCTTGCCTATGAGACCCCACATTTGTCCTTCAACATTGCCCGAAAGAAGAATCTGTCCATCAACTATATTAACTTTCAGACCGTCTTTTACTCTCAAGACACCGCCGGTTATTGTCAGGGTGCCGGATAAGATACTCAGGTTGCCGTCATTAACGAATACTTTTTTGGCATACGAATTTGAATCTATTATTACGGGATAATGTGAACCGGTTACGAGATTGACAACCGCATTGCCGTCAGGAACGGAAGCACCGCCGGTTTCATCTAACCAGTTATCAGGGTCAGACCAGCTGTTGCTGTCTGTGCCCGTCCAGTTGTTTCTCTCAACAACTGCCGGATTTATAGCTATTATGTTCAAAAATGGCGATTCGCTTGTGTCGTTGTGGTCTTCCTTCGTTGAAAAATAGCTGTACACATTATACGAACCTGATGCGATTATTATTGTTACGAGATTATCGGGGCCGCGGTCATTAAGAAAATTAATAAAGGCACCGGCAGGGACCCCGGAGGCGTTTTTATTCATTGTAATCGGCCCCTCGTTGCCTGCAGGAGTATAATCCAAGGTTCCAATTAAAACCAGCGAAGGATGCTTTACAATCGGATTTGCTACAAAAGGAGCATTATTATAAGTAATAGTGCTTTCGCCCCAACTGTCTGAACCATCAATTAAACCATAGATATTGAAGTTTTGCGTGCACGGGTCAGGCGTATTCGGGTCAGGCGTTCCATAGAAAATAAGGTTAACATCTGATATATTATTAGGTCCGATTACGCCAAGGTCAAATTTGACATAAGGCACGTAATTTTTTGAAATTTTCAGGTCTGGTTGAGCGCCGTAATTAGTTGACTTACCCCAATAGCTAAGATAGGTATCGGCACCGACTCCCTGACTCGTTTTAATATCAACTGCCTCGCAAACGTTGCAGAACAGGACGCCTGATATAAGAACAAATCCCGCTGATAATAATGTACGCCTTATCATAACTACCCTCCTTAATAATATCGGTAAAATTATTTCTTTTTATTTCAATTATTCTTTGGAGCAACCGCCGTTGAAGCACGCTTTATGATTTCACATTTAATTTGAATCCGGCGGGGAGGTATATCCCTGTTGTTGGAACAAGAACGTTCAACCAATGTTTTTGCCGCCACTTTTCCCATTTCCCTGCCATTTTGTCTTATAGTTGTAAGAGATGGCTGCATCCATTGAGAAAATTCAAGGTCAGCAAAACCAATAACAGATAAATCGCCGGGAATTTTTAATCCCATCTGTCCGGCAACAGCATATATCATTTTGGCAACACGGTCGCTGCATGCAAATATCGCCGTCGGCCTTGGATTGGCTGATAAGAGTGTTTTGGCGGCGCCTTCAACATCTTCATCTTCCTTGCAGGTAATTGTCAAACACGAAGCTTTGCCGCTTTTTTCAATAGCTTGTTCGAAAAATGTTCGCCGCAGATGGGCCCATTTATAAAAACTGTCCCATCCAAGATGTGCGATATGCTTGTGACCAAGCTCAAGCAAATGCTCTGCCGCAAGAGTTGCGCCAAGCCATTCATCCGTTTCAACACAGTCAGCAAATGAAAGCTCATGGTCAATTGTTACTACAGGTAAATCCCTTGCCTCAAGGTCTTTTATAAGATTTTCATTATATAAAGGAGCCAAATGCGCCCATAGTATAAATCCGTCCACCCGCCGATCAATGAGACGGTGTAATTGTTCCTGCAGTAAATCAATATATGAATGGTCGCTTCCTGTATAAGGACACCAGACATTAATATAAACATGGTCTGCTTCAGTAAGCGCATCATGTATTCCGCAAAGCACGCTTGTCCAGTAAGAATCATAAGGCGGCACAACAACTCCCATCGTGCGGGTTTTACCGGTTTGAATCCCCTGCACAAGCATATTGGGTCTGTACCGCATCTTTTTAGCCGCATCAAGAACGCGTTTCCGGGTATCGCTGGAAACTTCGCCGTTATCGCGAAGAACCCTCGATATGGTTGTTATCGAAAGATTTGTGCTTTCCGCGATTTGCTTAAGACTTATCGATGTTCCCTGTCGCAATTTTAACCACCCTGCAAATATATCTTATTTTTTTAAAGACCATCTTTGTCATTTGCGCTTACCGCAAAAAAACGCCTTACTTGGCGCCAAGGATTAAACGGTTCCTTGGCGCCAAGTATCCAATTTTAGGCTGTGATTGTGTGCCTATTTCTTTTTTCTAAGCATAACAAGGCCGCAGATGCTGAGCAACATCACCGTCGCCGGCTCAGGCACTGCAACAGAAGTATAAAGTGCACCGTCAACAGTTTTGGTCGTTACAAGCAACCCTGTACCCAATGAGTTAAAGATATCTCCGGCCGTAATCCAGGTCTGCATATCGACAACACTTTTATTGGCGTTAAGAATCAGCAGTTCACCGCCTGTGATGTCAACATAGCTGTCGCAGCCTGTGGCATTGTAGATGTTCACGTCGTTGAACTGCACTGTACCGCCTCTAAGGTTAACAATTCCCCGGTTGTTGCCGGTATCGCTGATTCCGACATTGAGCATCTTTCCTTTAAGCAAACCGCTAATCATATTCACGTCCATTGTAACGCCGCCCTTCCATGGACGCAGCAAATTATTGCCGCTGCCGCCATCACCTGTTAATACGCCTTCAACCTCAAGGATTCCATAACCGCCGGCCGCATTGCAGCCAACCCATATCGTGTCAGTCCAGCCAACTTTGCCTGTCGGGTCAACATGCATTATGCCATCATAAAAGATGAACTTCGCATAGTAGCCAAGATAGTTCGGACTGCCTGGCGTAATCAGGTCCCAACTCTCATGCAGCACTGAGTTGTCCGGCGTGTGAGCGGCATGACCCGGAATCGCGCCATTTCTCTTCACATAAATTGTGCCGCCAGCTGCGCCGCCAATGTGTAATGTGAGTGTTGCCAGAGCATTTACAGTCATGACCAGCAAGATACACATTACTACAACAATCTTCTTCTTTTCCATTTTCCTACCTCCCTTAAATTAAGGTTAACGTTATTAAAAAACTATAGTTTTTACTTTCAAACTATTTATTGCGTTAAATAGCTCCGCAAATACTACCGCAAATATTAAACCTATGGTTTAGTGTAGTTTTATCTTCCCAAATTGTCAAGAAAAATTTTTATTTTTTGATTGGAATGTGAAAGGAACAATTAGATTAGAATCGATGCTATTCTAATCAAAATAGCAATACTTTAAAAACAAGATAAGGAATATCTCTAATTATAAGCTTTTTTGATAGCTTGCGCCTTAAAAACGAGGCCGATGGGGCTCGATGACCTGCTCCCCGAAAACTGTACCAGTTGCAATTGGAGTGTCCAGCGTTATGACCCGCCCCCCATTCCTGGTCCACCCATTATGCGAATTTAAAGCTTTATAACGCTTTGTTGTCCGGCAGTCCGTCGCCGTCCGGCCAAGATTCGCCGGTCGATACTTTTGAGGCAAGATATAACGTCAAAAAGCTTTTACCGAGTCCGGTGCCGCCCTGAATCAGCGTTAGCATCCCCATAGGAATTTTATTAAACCAAAGATAATTTATCGGCAAGGCTTTTACATCGGCAAGGCTCTTAATAACAGGCTGCGAACCGCTGACAGGCTCAATCGCGCCGTCAAGCCCTGATACTAACTGTTGAATCTTAAAAACGCTCTCACCTGTTGAACCTGTCGAATCAATCTCGTTTTGTATCCTCTCGCCCATAGCAATTAGTCTGCGCCGTTTCAGTTTCTCTCTGACGGTTTCGGCGTAATGTGCTGCATTAGCGGCAGAAGGCACAGCGTTAAGAATTTTAACGAGATAATCAACGCCGCCTGCTTTGTCGAGAGTGTTCCTCTCTGTTAAATATGTCCTGAGCATAACAGCGTCAATCGGTTTAGTTAATAGAAATTCGTACTAAGTTGTTGGATAGAATTTCTTTAATTTTATCTGGGAATCTGCGGTTAATATTTGCGTCTGGAAATCGGGCGTCTGCGGTTATGGAAATCTGGTGACGCCATATCGGGGAAAAAGAAATGTAATCTTTTAGACAAGGTATTTAAGTAAAGAAATATTATATCCTGTTAGGTTTTTAAATGCCAGAGGTTGTTTTTGAGGAGGTTAACCTAAATTAATTCGTGAAAATTCGTGTTCATTTGTGGTTAATTAAAACAGTCCTTTAACTTTTCCTGTTTTGACGTCAACATCGATTTTTCTGAACGCAGGATTCGAAGCCGTGCCGGGCATAAGTTTTATATCGCCTGCGACAGGCACGATAAAGCCCGCGCCTTTGTAAATCATAATGTCTCTGACAGGTAATGTCCAGCCTTTTGGTCTGCCTTTGAGATGCGGGTCGTGTGAAAGGGACAGATGTGTTTTGGCCATACAGGTGCCCAGTTTCCGTGCATCGGGGTCGTTTTCGAGAGCCTTTGCCTTTTCCAGAGCCTCGGGTGTATATTCAACACCATCAGCACCGTAAACTTCCTTTGCGATAAGCTCAATTCGCTGTCGAAGAGGCATTGTAAGGTCATAAAGGAATTTAAACTGCTGTTTTTCGTGACATACAGTCAGAACCATCTCGGCAAGCTCTATTGCGCCAGCGCCTCCTTTTAGCCAATGTTCGGAGACTGCGCAGAAAGCTCCGTTTTGCTCGGCAATCTTTTTTACAAGCTCGATTTCGGCTTTTGTATCGGTGTAGAAGCTGTTGATGCAAACGACGGGTTTTACGCCGCTTTTTTTGACAATGTCGATGTGAGCGAGCAGGTTTTCACAGCCTTTTTCGACGAGTCCGAGATTTTCCTTTGTGTATTCTTCGTTCAGTGCCGCGCCGGGCTTGATGGCAGGGGCGCCGCCGTGCATTTTCAATGCCCTGATTGTCGCCACGATAACGACGGCATCAGGTTTGAGGCCGGACAAGCGGCATTTTAAGTTCCAGAACTTTTCAAAACCTATATCTGCGCCGAAGCCGCTTTCGGTTATATGATAGTCGGCAAGTCTTGTTCCGAGCTCATCGGCTATAATGGAGCTTTGGCCGATAGCGACATTCGCAAACGGTCCCGCATGGACAAAAACCGGCTGCCCTTCAATCGTCTGTATCAGATTGGGATTAATAGTATCAGCCAGCCACGCTGTCATAGCACCATCGACTTCAAGGTCAGCAGTAGTTATCTCGCGGCCTTTTTTGTCGTAGGCAACGATAATTTTTGCCATTCGTTTGCGCAAATCGGCAAGGTCTTTTGCGACAGCAAGGACGGCCATAACTTCGCTTGATGCGGAAATCGCAAAGCCGGATTCCATCTCGAAGCCGTCCATCTTTGAACCTTTGCCGATAGTTATATTCCTGAGCGACTGAGCACAAAAATCGATTACCCATCTCATCTGCACCCTGCGGGGGTCGATGTCTAATCTTTTCAATCCGCTTTTTGCAAGTCTGGCGTCATCATAATTGTTCTCGTGCTGAAGCCTGCTCGTAAGAGCAACCATCGCAAGGTTGTTAGCGTTGGTAACAGAATCGTTATCACCTGTAAACCTGATTGAAAGCGGAGCCAGCGGAATACACTGGGCCAGGCCGCCGCCGGCGGCTGAACCTTTAATGTTAAACGTCGGGCCGCCGCTGGGCTGTCTAATAGCGCCGCAGACTTTTTTGCCGAGTTTGCCGAGTCCCTGAATAAGGCCGATAGTAGTCGTTGTTTTGCCTTCACCAAGCGGCGTAGGAGTTATAGCTGTAATGTCGATGTATTTCGCTTTCTGAGCCGAAGCGGTGCGGTCGAGGACTTTCTTATGGTCAATCTTCGCAAAAAGTCTGCCCATAGGAATGATTTCATCAGCTTTAATGCCGATCTCGGCAGTAAGTCTGGCAATGGATTTAGCGTTTGCCTCGGCAGCTTCCGCAATCTGCCAGTCTTTCATTTTTGTCGGGTCAAGTTTCATCTATATTCCTTAATTTTCGCTTAAAAAAGAGGGATTTGATATAAATGGAGAGTGATTTTTTTGAACTATTCTGCTATTTGGAGGGGAAACCTGAATATTGAGACCACTTTTAAAATTCCGCCAACCCCCTAAAATCGGAAGGGAGGTCTTCAAAGCCAAAGGCCTGGTGAGCAAGCACGGCGTCCTCGTCAATGTTGTGACCCTCATACTGGACATAACGCTGGCCGACAGGCTTGAAGTAGCCGGGATTATAGCCTTGTTTTCGCAAATGCTGAATCAGGCCGCATATTACGGCAGTCTTGCCGCTGTCCTGACCGGTTGCGCTTATATAAAGTGGTTTCATAGAGGTAGTTATATTCAAACCATAGATATTTTACAAGCACAAGAAGGCTTTAGAATATTAAAAATCGTGTACATATAAAGCATTTAAAAGCAGATACTTATGGAAATTTCAGCAAAATAGTGCTAAAAATTATTTTTTGGTGTATAATTGGTCGAAAATACAATATGCCAATGTTATTTACAAAAAAAGCTCTAACGGAAATAGAAAACAGCTTTCGCAGCAGCTTCAAGATAGCTCTTGAAGTAACCGATGCCCGCGGAGGAGAAATAGCCCAGTCGTGCAGCAAGGATTGTCATCCTGAATTTTGTAAAATCGTCCGAAAGAGTCCCGCAGGCCTGAAACGCTGCCGGCAGGAAAGATTAAAAAGCCTCAGAATGGCTTTCGAGACAGGTCAGCATTACATCACCATCTGTCATGCGGGGATTGTGCTCGCGTGCATACCCGTAATGGATAAAGACAAACCCTTAGGCGGAGTATTTTTCGGCAAGTGCCTGCCGGATGAGCCGGATGCGATACTGATTGAGGATATTAATAAGCGATTAGAATCGCTGAATATAGACAAAACGAAATTACTGCATGCGATAAAAAAGCTGCCGATTGTGCCGGGCAGAAAAGTTCACGAGGCCGCCGAATTTCTGTTTAACGCCGTTTATGAAGTTACGGGACTTGACCGCGACGTTATTCAATGGCGTGGACAGGTAAGTCAGCAGCAGTCCGAAATCGGCGAGTTCATCCGCGAGCATAAGGAAGAAGGCAGCGCAGGCCAATACCCGATTGAGGCTGAAAAGCAGCTTATGAGCAAGGTCAGAATCGGCGACCGAATAGGCGCGAGAGAAATCCTTAATATGATTCTGGCAAGTATTATGCTCAAAGACCCTGCGGATTTGGCTGTTCTGAGGGCAAGAATGCTTGAGCTTTTGAGCGTTCTGAGCAGGAGCGCTGTGGAGGGTGGGGCCAACGCCAATGTTCTTCTCGGAAAGAACCTCGAATATATTAATAAAGCGATACAGATTGACAACCAGCAGGATTTGTGCGTCTGGATAGGCAACGCTTTGAACGATTTTATCGAGATCGTTTATTCCACGCAGGACAATAAAAGGGTTTCCCAGATAAAGCCGGCGATAGATTATATTCGGCAGCATTATAATGAAACGTTTTCACTTGAGGATGTCGCAAAAGCGGCTCATTTAAGCGTTTCGAGGCTCAGTCATATCTTCAAGGAGCAGACGGGACTGACAATAATAGATTACCTGACGAATGTCCGCATTGAGTATGCGAAAGAGCTTTTGATTTCCACGAATAAGAACTGCACTGAAATATGCTTCGAGGCCGGCTATAATGACCAGAGTTATTTTACGCGAACGTTCAAGGAAGTTGTCGGTGTTCCGCCGAAACAGTTCAGAGAAATGAACAGAAGAAAATAAATGGTAAAAAGAATAGCGATACTCGGTTCGACAGGCTCGATAGGCAGAAATGCCTTGCGGGTTATAGAGGCGCTCGGCGCCGATTATCAAGTCATTGCGCTTAGCGCGCACAATAACGTCAAACTGCTTGCCGAGCAGGTGAAAAAATTCAAGCCGAAAGTAGCGGTAATTACCAATCCCGAAAAGTTTGATGAATTCAAGGCTTTGGCAGGCGGCGGCAAAACCGAGATACTTTGCGGCGAAAAAGGATTAGTAGAGCATATCCGACTCCGGTGTATATGACGAAATAAAATCAATTTGCAGAGCATTACAATGTCCATTTCGCCATTGTTCAATAGTTCTGGTGCTTGAAGAATTATTCAGTTCTGACCCGAAAAGCTCCTTTCTTGATTTACAGGCTCACTCTGCTAAGCAGATGCAGAGCGATTAATAAACTTTAAACCTACTGCTTTGTCATCTCAAACTGTGGTGTCCTCTGCAAAAATTCATCTAGCATCAAAATTGAACGACTCGTAAGATTGGTAAGAGAATTCTGTTCATTAAAAAGTGAATATTGGCTGTTTCAGGAATAATAATTTCAGGCAAAGGTCTGAGTTTTGCAGAGTTTTCTCGAGTGGGCGCAGAAGTTCATCGTTTTCAGTTATCAATATGCGGGTAATCTATTTCAAATTTTAACTTAAGCAACTCTGCTGTACACATGATGCAAGCCGCCAAGGATTGGCTTATTTACAATTTTGCCTCTTTGAATCATCAGGTTTGATTTTGAACATATATTTTTTCACGGTATTATCACATACATTGTAGCCGAGTTTGACAAGTTCGCTTTGGATATGCTGATATAAATAAGTCTTTGCGATTTAACAAGTTTGAATTTTTGAAGAGGATACCTGAAGTAACAGCCGATGAATGTCTTGCCGCTCTCAAATTTGCTGAGGAAATTTTAAAGTCCGTCAAAGAGCATAAGTGGGACTGAAATTTTAGAAGTTAAAATTGCGGGCTGTTTCCATAAAAGTTTGCATATTTTTCAGAGGCGTTCCCGGCGGCAAATCGCAACCCGTACTCAAAATGAAATTCGGAAATTTCACGGTTTTTTCCAGCAAGTCTTTTGTTGTTTGACTTACCAATTCAGCACAGCCGTCTTTCATTATTTTTGTAGGATTAACATTGCCTATAATCGCCACATTTTGAGGTACTTTTTGGAGCACTTTAACAATATCTACTCCGGTTTCAGGAGAATCGATACTTAAAGCGCCCGCACCGCTTTTTACCATACCATCAATTAAATGCATTGTATTGCCGCAAATATGAAGCACGGTATCGACTCCGGCATATTTATAGCTCTGCAGGATATGATTTACATAGTAGCCGCTGAATCGCTCAAACTGCTTCGGCCCTAAAATCACTCCGGTCGGCTCAAGGATACAGATAATATCCGCTCCCGCGTTGACAAGACAGCGAGCGTATTCAATAATTACAGATGTGCTGAATTTACATAATTCATCGAGCTTTTCAGGTTCGAGCATCGAATCCATCGCGACCTGCTGAGCGCCTTCCAGCAGACCTGCCAGTGTAACCGGCCCAATAATGAAAGCGCCAACAAGCACATTATCAGGCAGACCCAGCTTCATCATTTCAATAGTTTTTATATATGATTGAATTCTTGCGTCCTGAAGAATATTTATCCGCCGCAGATGATCAAGCTCATCAATATTGCTGATAGGATGGTGTTCGACGGAACTCGATTCATCTATAGGAAAACGCACCGGCAGTCCCATCGCATTTGCCTCAACCGAAAGGTCCATTATCATAAATGCCGCATCCGGCTTTAACTGTGCGACCAATGCTTCAATGCAGTTATAATGCATACCGTAATTTTGCTGAGCAACTTTGATTGATATGCCTAAAAGATCGCAGCCCGGAAAACCGGCCAATGGTACCGCGAGTCTTTTCTTTTTGGCATAAGCTTCGGCTGCAATTGCAGCAAGCGTTTTTCTTTTTATAAGAGAACTAATCATTTTAAATTCCTTAGGTAAAATCCCTTTTGAAATGCTTTGAAAATTACAATTTAATTATATGAAAAATACGATTTGACTGCTGGGCCTATTAATTTGATTTTTTGCACTATTCTGCTGTTTTGGCTAAAATTGAACTGAAAATAGAGGTTAATAGCGGGATTTGAGCTTTGTTACCATCTGATGCGTTCAGTTATTTTAGATAAGTGGGCTAAAGGCGATACGGCCACAAAGCACAATGTTTATTTTGGTACGAGCTGGTCAGATGTCAATAGCGCCAGCGATCCCAACACCTCACATGGCAAAGGCCGCCAGGATGCAAACAGCTTTAACCCTGGCACGTTGGAATGAGGCAAGACTTATTACTGGAAAATCAATGAAGTCAACTGTACCATCGTTTACAATGGCGATATCTGGAGCTTCACAACAGATTTCTGGCCGGATGTATATACGGCCGGCTATGGGGCTTTTATAATCGAGTTAAGGCTGGACAGAATGGTCGTAAGAAGATAGCGATAGTGGCGGTGTGGAGAAAGTTGTTGAGTATAATGCGTGCGATGCTGTTGACAGGTGAGATGTTTAATGAAAAGCTGGTAAACAAGGTTGACAATTTAATAGAGGCGGCATAGTGATTCAGGTTGGCGGGATAATCGAAAGTATCCTGGTAATTGGGAAATGTGAGTCTGCCGGTTGCGGATATCACGTCTGAGAGAATAGGAGCTTTCGGCCGTATTAAGTTTGATGTGCCGCTGTTTTGGTGAGCACGAATAGGAGTTTGGGCAGCCAGCCTGTAATAAATCCAGCCACCTGTTTTTTGTGAAGGCGTCTGCGGGTAAAAAATGTTTTATAGGTGGAGATATGAAAATTTTAAAAAAATAAACATGAAAGTTGCTTGACGAGCTCCGGTTCATAGTTTATCCGGGATCATATAACCAGGTGTCAAAGAAAGGAGAGAATAAAAAACAGTGGCGACTCCGACGCTGTTTGAAAATCGTCAATAAGAAAAAATTATTTGCCTATGAGAGATTTAGCAAGGTCAACCGCAGAGGCTGCATCCGGTGCATAGCCGTCGGCGCCAATTTTGTCGGCATAAGCCTGGGTAATAGGAGCGCCGCCAATCATTATCTTTACAGCAATACCCGCATCTTTCAATGCCTTGATTGTCTTTGCCATCGCAGGCATTGTTGTAGTGAGCAGCGCACTCATTCCGATAATTTTCGCCTTCGTCTCCCTTGCCTTTTCCACAAATTTCTGGGTACTGACATCAACGCCAAGGTCAACGACATCAAAGCCTGCACCTTTTAACATCATAGCCGCAAGGTTCTTGCCGATATCGTGCAAATCGCCTTGAACCGTACCGATAGCACACTTCCCCAGCGGCTTTACGCCCGCCGCGACCAGTTTGGGCTCGAGTAGCTCCATCGCCATCTTCATCGCGCGTGCCGCGATGAGTACTTCAGGAATATACACTTCATTCTTTTTGAACCGTGCGCCAATGACGTTCATGCCGCTGATAAGACCCTCATTGAGAATCTGCTCAGGAGCCATGTTTTCATTGATCGCAGCCCTAGTGATTTCCACCGCCGTCTTTTGATCGCCTTTGATAATCGATTCACTTAATACTTTCAAATCTGCCATTTCTATCCCTCAACAAAAATACCTCAAATTGTTCAGTTAACATATATTATACTGCTTACAGTACGCGACGGCAAACATCTTTTTTGAGCCTCGCCCGCTAAGCAGGAGGCGATGGAGGCGGTGGTAAGGATGGAGTAAAATCGACCATGCCTCGGCTGGCAAAGGTGCTATATTATCGCTTTGGTTACCCCAAGCTGTCCTAAAATTATACCTGCTGTAGTTTTGCCGGGCAAAGGAAAAAACATTGAATAAACCAAGATTTCCCATTTTATCTTGCAAAAAAAACTGAGATATTGTTAAGTAGCGTCCATCAAATAAATAATAAGTTGAGAATTGAATTATGGCTATGGCTGGAAAATCAAATAATTTTGTTCGTTTTTTGAAATATGTTCGCCCTTATACCAAATATTTGATTCTGGCGATTATCGGCGGCGTAATAAAATTTACTGTCCCGCTTCTGCTACCACAGGTAACTCGCTATCTGCTGGATAACGTTTTCCTGAATGATGCTTTGACTATAGAAAGAAAGCTGCATGAGTTATTTTGGTATGCCGGTGGTATGATGGCAATATTTGTGTTTATTTACGCCCCAGGGGTTTATATTCGACATTTGTATGCCGACAAAGCAAGTCATCGTGCGGTTTTCAACCTCAGATGTGACCTTTATGACAGTATTCTCAGGATGTCAGCCTCGTTTTTTGCTCGTAACAGGTCCGGCGGTATTATCACTCGGTTAATCAGCGATATTCAACTGGCCCAAAACCTTGTAGGAAATGCTTTGACCAATACCTGGATGGATGCTGTTGCTCTTTTTGTGGTATTATATTTTTTGTTTAGAATTGATACAGCAACGACCGTTGTGGCTCTTTCCACTTTTCCGGTATATTTATTTTTCTATCGAAAATTCAATAGAGAAATCAGAATTACTACTCGTCAGCTACAGGACAAGCTATCTATTATGAGCAGTAATGCACACGAAAGAATTTCAGGCAGTACAGTGGTCCATGCCTTTACTCAGGAGGTGAATGAAACAAGAAGGTTCCAAGATGAATCAGAAGAATTATTTTCTACAAATATGCGGATGATTTTGATTCAAAGCTTAAATCAAGCCATTACCGGAACCCTTATGGGTCTGGCCCCCCTGATAGTAATCTGTTTTGGCGGATATCGAGTTATTTCCAGTCAAATGACTGTAGGAGAACTAATTGCAGTAACCATGTATCTTGGACCGTTATATTTACCGTTGCAGCGTTTTTCTGAACTTAACGTTGTGTTCGCTAATTCAATGGTTGCTTTGGAACGCATTTATGAGATAATGGACGAAAAACCTGAAATAGTTAACCGTCCCGATGCTATTGAACTGACAAAAATTACAGGAGATGTTGAATTTAACCACGTAAGCTTTTCCTATAATCACACATGTCCCGTTTTACGAAATATTTCATTCACTGTCCAAGCCGGACAAAAGATAGCTTTAGTCGGGCAAAGCGGATCGGGTAAAAGTACTATTGTTAGTTTGATACCTCGATTTTATGATGTGGGTAAAGGTGAAATCAGAATCGACGGATATGATATTCGTGATATTAAAGTAAAATCGCTGCGGCGCCACATTGGAATGGTACTCCAGGACCCTATTCTATTTAGTGGAACAATCCATGAAAACATCCTTTACGGAAATCCATCTGCAACCGATGCCGAAATTACAAAAGCCAGCAAAGATGCTAACGCTTACGACTTTATTACCACTTTGCCAAATGGTTTTGACACCGAAGTTGGTGAGAGAGGAACGCTTTTGTCAGGCGGCCAAAGACAACGTATTACTATTGCCAGGGCATTCCTAAAAAATCCCAGAATCCTTGTTCTGGATGAAGCTACGTCATCTTTAGATTCGGAATCGGAAGGGATGATTCAGGATGCCATGAACAGTCTTATTATTGGCAGAACTACATTTATTATAGCTCACCGCATCTCGACGATAGTTAATGCCGATGTAATTTTGGTCTTGCATCAGGGGGCAATCGTGGAATCTGGAACTCACAGTCAACTTTTACTAAAAGGAGGTTTGTACCAAGACTTTTACGAAAAGCAGTTCGAATCAATTTAGATTTTGGAGGAGTCAAGGCGTAATATATAAAAATTCACTCGTCTCGGCGAAGGCCGCAGCATAGCCGGATCCGAAGTTAAGTTGCTAAAAAATATAGCTGAAATATTCGATCTCAATGTCATATGAGGCCACCGCTATTAAGCTATTATCAAAACAGTTACAGCCAGTCACCAACTGATATTTGCTCTAACGGTTCAATGCACCGTAGCTCTAAAGTCCAACCTTCGGTATGACGCTGGTTTCTCAATATTTCTACCTTTGATAAACTAAAAAATTGGCTATAATAACGTAGTAATGGTTGTAGTAGGAACAAAAAATAAAATTTAATTAGCAATTATAAAGCTTTATTATGCAAGCTGTTGCGCCCGTAGCTCAATTGGATAGAGTGTTGGGCTTCGAACCCAAAGGTTGCAGGTCCGAGTCCTGCCGGGCGCGTTCGGGGTTTTGCAAAAACGCGGTTTCTATTTCAATTTCGCAGCTTTGTCCTTTATGCAACTCTGTCAAAGTCGCCCTTTGTGTCAAAGTTAGTGTCAAACTGAACTACCACCAGCTAAAGCTGGTGGGTTTTTAGCGGCGGACTTAACCGCCGCCTGAAGAGAATACTTGTAGCTTATACGAGGTTGCCGAAGAAACCTTCGCTCAAACTCGAAAACATCAGCTACCAGCCAAGAGAATTTATTTGCCTCACCGCTTAAACAAAGTTCAGGTTTTCAAGC
>JAPLMW010000029.1 GCA_026386845.1 Phycisphaerae bacterium | reverse complement strand
GAGTTGTTCATAGGGGATTCCTTAGAAAAATTGAAAATTGAAGGTTTTTTATAAGTTTACAGTAAACAGTTTACCGTTAACAGTAACTGCACACTGTAAACTGTTCACTTTTAATTTACTGCCAGCAATTATCCTGATTAGTCAGGCCGCAACTTAGCCAGGTATCGGCTATATCCTTTAATATAAGCCAGTCCTCTGTGCTGCCGTCATAGCTGCCTGCCATCAGTATAAAGTCAGAAAAGTCAACCTGACAATCGCCGTTCAAATCGCCCTGGAGCGGCGCAGGACAAGGATTGACCGGCATCGTTGTGTATTTAACGGTTGCGTAGTCATAGTTGCCTGCCGAATTCATACTGTAGCCTGTAACATATACCGAATTGCCGTCCAGCACCATTGCGTTGCCGATATCGGTCAGCGCAGCAGGACCGTCATAATTCATTTTCCATAGTTCTGTGCCGTCCGATTGATAGCAGATAGTAACGTAATCGGTTGAATTTACTTCAACGCTTCTGCCGTGGACGTAAACATTGCCTGAATTGTCGGCTGCTATTGCTTCGGCGAAGTCTGTAAAGTTGCCTGCGCCGGCATATCTTTTAGCCCATATCTCGCTGCCTGTCGCCGAATTATATTTTACGGTAGCGATATCAGACGGGCTGGTCTCGCCTTCACTGTATCCTGTGACAACGACATTGCCGCCTGACTCGACTGTTATCGCGTAGGCTTCGTCCCAGCCCGACTCGACGCCGCCGTAAAAGGCAGTCCAGAGCGGATTGGAATTGCCGTCGGGCGAATTACCGTCGGGTGAATATTTGATTATTACATAGTTTGAATCAGTTTCGGTCTCGATAGAGCCGGCGACATAAACATTGCCGGTGGAATCGAGCGTGATTGCCTCCAGCAGGTCCCAGCCGTCAACAGGGCCATTATAAGTTCGCACCCACAGCGGCGAAGTGCGGTTGCCGTCAGACGAGTATTTTGCCGTCAGGCAGTCCTGGTCGGTATAAAGCTCTGCCGATTCTCCGCAGGCGTAAATATCGCCGTTTGCGTCAAGAGCAAGCTGATAAAACGAATCATAATTGTTCGCTGAGCCGTTATAGGTTCTCGCCCAGGCAAAGTTGCAGTCAGGCGTGTATTTTACCAGCAGGGCATCGTCATCGCTTCTGCCGACCGCGTAAATGTTTCCATTTGCATCTGTCGCGACATCATAAAATCTGTCGTTTGAATAATTGTATGCCGCTGTCCAGCACGAATTGCCGTCGGGTGAGTATTTGACAATAATGCCGTCGTAGCCTGTTGCTGCGGTATAACCGTAGCCTGCGACAATGACGTTCGAATTTGCGTCAACGGCAAGAGCCATTGCGTAATCCGGGCTTGAGGAACTGCGATTATATGTCTTTGTCCAGACGATGTTGCCGTCAGGCGTATATTTTATAGTGACAAAGTCGTAACTCGTGCCGGTGTTTTTAGCGTAGCCTGTAACTATTACATTACCTGCCGAATCGACAGCTATATCTTTCGCGTAATCGGAATTATTGGCTGTGTCGTTATATCTTTGCGTCCAGGCGACCTGCGGCCTCGCTGACGGAGGCGTAACATCGAATCCGACAAGACTATTGAGATAGACTTCCAGATTTGTGTAGCCGGTGTAGAGGTCATAATTATTTCTGTCGTTGGCGTCGTTGAGATTAAGGCCATAGGTGGTTTCCCACGTATCCGGCATTCCGTCGTGGTCGGTGTC
The DNA here is from genome assembly GCA_026386845.1 of Phycisphaerae bacterium. Lineage (GTDB taxonomy): Bacteria > Planctomycetota > Phycisphaerae > Sedimentisphaerales > UBA12454 > JAPLMW01. The sequence continues at coordinate 3,296 of JAPLMW010000029.1, read as the reverse complement.
TGTCGGAGCAGGCAGAGAGTTAAGTATCGGCCAGCCGCCTTCGGGCTGGTAGTTCATATCGCGGATAGAGCTCCCTGTCTTATTGATAACATCGTTGACGATGCGGGTGTCTATTATATCTCTTTTTGGGAAGCTGGCGCCGGCATTTGCCAGCACGTTGTATTTGGCCTGGTCAGGCCAGGTTGTGTTTACAGGCTCCATTGGCACAAGGTAAGAACGGGCTTTATAGGCGGTGATGTCAGCGGGAGTCATATAACTACTATTAAAAAGGACTATGCTCCACGGGTCGCTTGATACCACGCCGTCATAAGAATTATCGGCAAAATAGCCGTAAGAAACCTTGCTGCTTTCACGGAAGCCCTGTTTTTTGCTGGTGCTGGTGGACTCCGAACCGGGAATATAAACATTACCTATGAAATTATACCGGCTGACGGCCAAATTAGGGTCACGGTCATCATTGTATCCTGCATAGCTTCCTTTCCAGTTATACATCACGTTGTTGCGGAAATCGAAATGAAGCCCTTCAGGGTCATAAAGGTAACCTTTGTAATTGCCCGGCCTTGGATTTCGGCTCCAGTTGTGTGCGTAGAGATTATGGTGATAAGTCTTTGTATTTCCGTATTGGCCCCGGATGAGCGAACCATAACTATGGCCCTGAAAGGTGAGGCCCTCGCTTATGATACACCACTGAACAGTGACCTTATCGGAACCCTCCTCACAGGAAATACCTTCATCTCTTGCATAGGATGCGGTAACGTGATCAATGATGACGTTACTTGACCCGTCCATATTTACAGCGTCGCCGGCCTGATTGGCAAGGCCTTCATTCACGCGGACGCGGATGTAACGAATGATAACATCATTCACGTTCTTGACGTTAATCCTTCCCTTGATGCAGATACCGTCGCCGGGAGCGGTTTGACCCGCTATGGTTGTGTTGGATTTTGGAGACAGAAGTATATCTCCCAGCGGGATTGTGCCTGAGACCGTGAAGACAATGGTTCGATTTGGTTCGCTCACAGCGTCAACTATTGAACCGGACCCAATGTTGGCATCGTCAGTGAGGTTGTTTACTTCATAGACGCTGCCGCCGCGACCGCCTGTCGCGAAACGTCCTGAACCTTCAGCGCCGGGAAAGGCCGGCACAAGGGCAAAGACAGAGTCGCTAACTGCGAGCAGACAAACAGACGTAATTAAAAGTAAAAAATGCGCCTTCCTGCCGCCATACAATATAGATGTTCTACTCAAGACCTATCCCTGTTAAAAGCCTCGAATTAGAGTATTATACTACAAAACAGCTCAAAAATCAAGGTTTAAATCGTTAATAAATCGTTTTTATTGCCGGACTTGCATAAAAAGCTGTTTTTATGGTATATTATGCTTTGTAGAAAAAAATTCTTTTGTCTGGCGGGTCTTGCGGCCGCCCCCTCTGCTTCTTGCGAAGCAAGAGAGGGGGAGGAAAGTCCGGGCAGGACAGGGCACGGTGATGGCTAACGGCCATCCGGAGAAATCCGCGGGAAAGTGCCACAGAAAATACACAGCCCCCTCTGCTTCTTGCATGCCGCTGCGACTCACGTCGCAAGACGTGGCAGCAGGCGAAGCAAGAGAGGGGGCAATGGTGAAAAGGTGCGGTAAGAGCGCACCGCGGCAGTGGTGACACTGCCGGCAGGGTAAACCCCACCGCCTGCAAGACCAAGTATGCCGGTATGCTTTGCCCGAGCGTTAACCCGGCGGGTAGGTCGCTTGAGGCTGTCGGCAACGGCAGTCCCAGAGAAATGGCCGCTTAACCCCGCACCTACTTTGTATTCTTGTTATAGAAGATGCCTTTGCCTGTTTTTTCTGGCTTTGAATTAGACAAGGCTTGGCAAAAATAAGAATGTGAAGTAGGTGCGGGGTAATACAGAACCCGGCTTATAGACCCGCCAGACAAAAGAAATGAAAAATGGGGATAGGATTTTTTCGTTTTTTTCTTTTTTTTCACACCGCTGTCGGTTAAAGAGGAGCAAAAATGTGAACGGCCAATCAAGCCTGATTTAAAGAGATTGACAATGGGCAGGAATCTGGTTTTTACAGTGTTTATCGCGGGGCTTTGTTTTTGTTCGACGCTGCAGGGAAGCGATGGCACCTCCCAGAAAAAAATAACCGATTTAAAAAATCCCGCTGAGGGTGTAGAGCTTGGCGGCGATCTCAGGTTCCGGTTTCTTTACGATAATGCCAGAAAGCTCGACAAAAAAGCCTTCGGACACGACAGAATCCAGATGCGTTTTCGCGCAAGGATACAGACGAAGATAAAATTAACCAACGACCTTGATTTTAATATCCGGTTTGTGTCTGAGCCGCGATATTTTATCAGGGCCGAGGCGGAGCCGCATCATTGGGCGTATCACGAGGGGCTGTTCGATAAGTTTAACCTGACCTGGAGAAACGCATTTGATTTGCCTATGACGGTGGTTGTCGGCAGGCAGGAAATAAGGCTTGGCAGCGGCTGGCTCATCGCCGACGGCACACCGCTGGACGGAGGACGCACGGGCTTTTTTGACGCACTGCGGTTCACATACGATTGGGCGGATAAAGATACCACAGCCGATGTTATATTGATTGACAATCACGGCGACAGCGCCAAATGGCTCAAGCCGTTTAACGATAAAGACATCGACCTTTCTGAGCAGGATGAGCAGGGCGCTATCCTGTATCTGGCCAAAAAAACTTCAAAGGATTCCGGCATTGACTTATACTTCATTTACAAACACGATACCAAGCGAATCATAAGCAGCGGCTCGGAAGGCGAAATTTATACAATCGGGTTCAGGAAATACGGAAGGTTAAACGAACGCTGGCAGTATAATATGGAATTTGCGCCGCAGTTCGGCCACAAGAACGGCAAAAGTCTCGGCGCCTTTGCGACGAATAATTATCTGATTTATAATTTCAACGATGAGAAGAACAACAGAATATATCTCGGCTATGAATATCTTTCCGGCAACGACGACCCTGACAAATATTTCGACAAGGCCTGGGGACGCATCGACACGTGGAGCGTGCTGTATCAGGGGAATATAGATACCATCGACGGCAAGGCGTATGAAAGCTCCAATCTGCACAGGATTTATATTGACTGGGCAACCAAGCTGACCGAGAATACAGAGTTGAAAACTGGTTATGCGCTTCTGTTTGCCGACGACAATACCTATAAAGGCGGCTCAGGCGGTATGAGCAAAAGCGGCAACTTCAGAGGCCAATTAGCCAGGATTCAGCTTTCATACAAAGCCAGCGAAAACATAGAGCACAGGCTTGAA
>JAPLMW010000032.1 GCA_026386845.1 Phycisphaerae bacterium | reverse complement strand
GAAATTTTTAAAAATTTTAAAAAAATTTTGCCGGCCTTTATATAAGCCCAAAAAGACCTATAGAATCGCCGTTTTTGGTGTAAAAACCCATTAAACGGCTGGAAACCCGCGTTTTTAAAGGTTGCTTTAAGGAATCGCCGCGTACTATAATACTATATTATCTTTTGTCTTGCGGCCAATTGGGCAGACGCTTAGAATTACCCGTTTTTAATCCCGGTGAAAACTTATACAGGTGAAACTGTGGCAACTATTCTGGAAAATTTCAGGACATTTGATATCCATCACTTGAATATGCTTTTAATGATAGGCATAGCGATATTTTTCGCTACCGCCGGTGCGCATATATTTCAGAAACTTCGTATCCCGCAGGTAGTAGGTTATGTGGCAATGGGAATAGTTCTTGGGCCGATACTAAAGATTATTCCGCCGCAGGTAGTCGAATCGTTCCGTCCGCTAAGTATGTTCGCTCTCGGCATAATCGGCTTTGTCATCGGCGGCGAACTGAAAAAAGATATTTTCGTCAAGTACGGCAAACAGGTTTTCTATATCCTGCTGTATGAAGGCCTCGCAGCAGCAATATTTGCGGGATTGCTTTGTTTCTTCGCACTGCTGCTGTTTTTCGACTGGAAAATATCCGCAGCGGCGGCAATCGTATTCGGGGCGATTTGTTCCGCGACAGACCCGGCTTCGACAGTAGCCGTGCTGTGGGAATATAAGTGTCGCGGGCCGCTGACAACTATGCTCATTACAATTGTCGCTCTCGACGATGCTCTGGCAGCGCTGCTTTACATAATCAGCGTCGCTGCTTCAGAAATGTTAACCGGCGCCGGCCATCAGACGAATTTCGGCATCCTGCTGCTTAACGCCCTTTATGAAGCAGGCGGGTCGCTGATAATGGGATTTGCGGTCGGGATGCTGCTTAAGTGGCTTATGGCCAGAATCGAAGATACCGAAAAACTATTCATCGCAACGGTAGGAATCATCATAGTAATAGTCGGTTTGTCCATATCCCTCGGCTTTGACGTTATTTTGTCGTCTATGGCCTGCGGAGCAACTCTGATAAATGCAGCTCCCAAACGCAGCGAATCGAGTTTTGAGACTATTCAAAGATTTGCTTCGCCATTGTATGTACTGTTTTTTGTAATTATCGGCGCTACTCTCGACCTTTCAGGCACAACTAAAGCTATGCTGCCGGTATTAGCTGCGTATATTGTCGGCACGGTTATCGGCAAGACAGCGGGGTCATGGCTCGGCGCTATTTCTTCCGGAGCCTGTACATCAATACGCAAATATCTCGGCACGAGTCTTTATCAGCAGGGAACAGTCGCTATTGCCCTGCTGATAGTCGCAAGCGCAAGATTCGAGGGCGAGGTCCGCGCACTGATGCTCTCTGTGATAATCGCAGGTATATTTGTTTTCCAGCTGTTCGGCCCGATATTTGTAAAAATCAGCGTCAAAAAAGCCGGCGAGGCCGGTCTTGATGTTACGGAAGAAGACCTTATCCGGCAATACTCCGTCAGGGAAGTTATGGATACCAGTCCCGCGACTCTGAGAGAAGATTTGCCGCTTGATGCTATTCTCGATACATTAAGCAAAAACGACAGCCTTTATTATCCGGTTGTGGACGAGCAGTTCAAACTCAAGGGTGTTGTTACGCTGGCCGGCATCAAGGAAACTTT
>JAPLMW010000025.1 GCA_026386845.1 Phycisphaerae bacterium | reverse complement strand
ATATTCACGATAATAATATCATCGCCTGCGGCGATGCGACTTTGGGCCATATCGTTAACATCGTGGTTGAACTGTGTTGTCTGCGGGTTATAGGTTTGCCGATTTATTATAAGAGCAAGGATAACCTTGACATCAGTGCTGTATCTGTCAATCTCGTCGAGAATATCATTAACTTCATTGGCATCCTGTCCGCCGTTGGAGATATCATTTGTTCCAATGTGCAGCAGGACGATATCTGCAGGATTGGCTGTAAGCCAGTTATACACTTGTCCTAAAATATCACTTGTGCCTGCAGTATCCGCGTGCCAGCCATCGTGTCCCTCGTGATGGGGGTCCGGAAAATTGCCGTCGGTCTGGCCGCCTACAAAATCGAAATTGTAATTTGCGTCTGTCAGTTTGTCATACAACGGCTTGCGGTAACCATGAGAATTTGGCGAACCATACCGGCCTCTTGTTATGGAATCACCCAAAGGCATTATTTTTACGGACTCGTTAGCTACTGTTCGGGCCGAAAAACAACCCAATAGCACTACGCTTATCGCGACCAGCGTCGATATTTGTTTTTGTTTCAAATCTTCGATAGGCATATAAGTGGTTCTCTCATTAAGGTTTTTTCATAGTTGTGCCTAACACGCAAATCATCCATATACATCCTTGCGTGAGAATATGGACAAATTAGGTCTTTTACAATCCGTTTAGTCATTTGTTTCATTAACGAAAACCAACCACACCATTGCCTGCAATGGTTATAGTTCTACCCGCTTTAATTAACGAAAAAACCTGTAAAGAGTTCTCTTAAAACCTCCATCCCACTTAACCCCTATATTATATCTCATTAAAAGGTGAATTGCAAGTGAAAAATTATAGGACTTTCGGAAAATAGTATGCTGAGTGTCGGGAACTCTTGGTTGCACACAGTATATAATTTGATATTATTGAGGTTCCAAGCAATACTATGCTCAGCGGTCTATGCGTTGGGCCAGTAGAAACGGCTGTTTTTTATTGATGGTATACAATTATGCGAAAAGACAGAGACGTATCGTTTGATGCATTTCGCGGACTTGCGATAATTGCTGTCGTTGCAATACACACGATTGATAAAGTTTTTTCGTGGGAATGCCCCGCAATGGGTGGATGGAATCTATTTTTTGTTGTTACCTACCGCCAATTATTAAATTTTGCTATTCCGGCATTTATTTTTATTTCTGGGTATTGGGCATCTGCGAATCCGATGGAGTCATTAAATGATTACAGGTTTTTTTTGGTAAAGAGACTTCCGCGGGTCCTTATTCCATATTTTTTCTGGTCGGTCGTTTTGCTTGGATATGCAGCCTTTCGGGAACATAAGATTGATGGGTACCAAATAATATTCAAACTTCTGACAGGAAGAGTAATCAGCATTTATTATTTTATCATGGTGATTTCTCAGCTTTATATAATAACTCCTATTTTTCAGTACATCAATCGTAAACGATACGGCCTAATACTGGTGCTTATATTAAATGGGATAAGTTTACTGTCGGCCTATTTGGGGAGGGTATATTTTCATTACTGGATTCCGGTTTCTTATGCATTTTATTCATGGATTATTTTTTATGAAATCGGTCTGCTGACAGGCAGTTCCGACAACAATATATTTACCACAAAAAAAGTGCAGTTTTTTATTTTACCTGCCATATTAGTTAGCTTGCTGATTTCGGGATTGGAGGCAAGCGTTTTATTATCAAGATGCGATAATTCGTATTTTGCAATTGCTCCTGTGAAATTTTCTTCGTTTTTGTATTGTATATGTATAATAATCGCTTTTCTTCACATAAAAAGATATCTCAGTCATCGGCCTAAATTTTTGGCAGCCCTTGGCTATTACTCTTTTGGGATATATCTTATACACGCACCTATTCTTTATAAGGTTATCAGTTTTGTCCGAAAAAGCAGCGATATCTATTCATTTCAATTGTTATACCAATTTATTGTTATCGTGGTAACAATATCAATATGTTTTGTTCTGATTAGTGCTGCTCGAAAGTTGCTCCCGGAATCTTTTTGTCACAGGGTATTAGGTTTTTGATGTTGGGAAGATGCCGCAGCGGCTGATTTGCAGTAAATCGGATATAATACTATAAAAACGGCCTGCAGAAGTTTTTCTGCAGGCCGTTAATCGTTAATCTAAATTCCTGATTTACCAGGCCAAAGTAAAGTCAGCGAAGTCCAGGAAGTTCACAATGTTGTCCTCATCCTTATGAATATCACCCGGGACATTCGAACCGGTCTGGAGCCAGTTTTCACACATTATCTCAAGATCAAGCCACTCGATATAACCATTGCCGTCAATGTCAGTTACCGGCGGCCAGCCGATAAGCAGTCCGGAAGTAACCTCAAAATTGTCCAGATAAGCCTGATTGTTGTCGATGACATCGCCGGCAGAACCGCCGCCAACAGCTATTCTGACCGATTCAGAATACCATTGCCCGGCCAACAAACCTGTTATGGTCTGCCATGCATTGCCGGCACCATAGTCGCTGTAGCTTAAATACAGTTCATCCAAAGCTGCATCGTAAGAGATGTAAAGTGTGCCGTCATTCGAGCCTCTCGATGCCTGGGCTGATGTTACATTGCCATCGACGACCTTCTCATACTCGAAGTACGGCAAGTTACCGTCAGCGCCTGCTATAATCGAGACATAGTTATCATAGTTGCTCTCGATGGTTATCGCAACCCAGCCGGCCGGACCGGAGGCGGTGATGTAATGGAAATCGACTTTGGCCTGGAAGTTCTCATTGGCATCGATGCTCCAGCCGTTGGCTGAATACTCACCGCTGCCGCCGGCAGATGCAGGCATTGTCTCGGTACCGCTGCCGGTGTTATATAGAGCTGCTATCTCATCTGCCGTTAGTGCCTTGTTGAATATCATCACATTGTCAATTGTGCCCTTGAAGTAGTAGCCACTAGCATACCTTCCAATGTAAGTTTTCGGGCTGCTTGACTGGGTTGGAACACTTGTGGCACTAGCTACCTGAGCCCCATTTTTATACAAAACCATTTTTCCAGAGCTTACATTAGGGTCAAAAGTAACTGCCACTTGATACCAAACATCAGGCGCTAACGAATTGGGATCCTGAACACGATTGGCATTCATATTCCCTGCAGAAAGCTTGAACGAATAAGCACTTGGAGCCCAGAAAATATGAGAATAATCAGTATTACCTGTGGAAATTATATTGTTATAAACTGTTCCATTTGTATCAGCTCTTTTAACCCAGGCAACTTTTGTATATGCCCCGGTACCTATAACATTCCCTACATCGATGTAATCAGAAGTCCCGTTGAAAATCAACGCACCATTTATTTTGCCTGTGGTAGCCAGAACATTCGTGTCCCGCGCTGCAGTGCCGTTGTGGTTGGCATCTGAACTGTCGAGAACTGTTTTATTGGCTGCGTTGTCGTTCATCTTCCAGTGGCCGATGCATGGAGTAACCAAATCCATCTGGCCGCCGACAGCCGTTATGTTTAGCCTGTTGGCATCCTCGGTTATCCCTGCATTCTGTTCTACAGACACCAGCCACATTGCGCCTCGCCTGTTATCGTTGAAGTCGTCTCTCACCTGCAGCGGCTGTGGGCCGTTGGATACTACCAGGTCAACCGCAGTTCCGCTTGTTGCAGCGGTGCCTCCGATTGGCAATTGACTTATTACATTGCCTGCGGCAACTGTATCGCTGTAGGCAGTAGTTACATTACCAACTGTAAATGTTGCAGCGACGATATTAGCCTCGGCAACGGCCTGGGCCTTACCTGTTACATCAGGTATAATCGGCAGGCCGAGTGAAACTACTATATCAACCGCAGTTCCGCTTGTTGCAGCGGTGCCTCCGATTGGCAATTGACTTATTACATTGCCGACAGCAACTGTATCGCTGTAGGCAGTAGTTACATTACCAACTGTAAATGTTGCAGCGACGATATTAGCCTCTGCAACGGCCTGGGCCTTACCTGTTACATCAGGTATAATCGGCAGGCCGAGTGAAACAACTATATCAACGGATGAGCCGATATTGACTTGTGTTCCGCCAATCGGGCTTTGGCTTATAACAAGACCGGCAGCTACAGTGTCACTGCACTCCTGTGTTACATTGCCGACAGTTAGATTATCAATCGCGGTAATCGCTGTGGTCGCTGCAGCCTGAGTCATACCTACGACGTCAGGAACTATGGGGTTGAAGTTAGCCTGGACTGTGTAATTGGCATCCATAAGGACGGTTGTGTTTGGTGAAGTTGGATTAGCAACTTTACCTGCCGTTACGGCCGTGCCTGTCCAGTTGACAAACTGGTAATTGGGGTCAACTGCTGATGCAACGATGCCAGCAGGACTGTTATAGTCATACCAGTATGTTCCTATACCGGGCGTTGTAACAGTGCCACCGCTTGAAGCAGAGGTTAGCAATGACTTTTGATCTATAGCGAAATTAGCCTGGACAGTATAGTTTGCATCCATTGTAACTGTTGTAGTTGCTGATGTCGGGCTGGCTACCTTACCTGCCGTTACGGCAGTACCTGTCCAGTTAACGAAATGATAATTTGCATTATTTGATGCAACGATACTGGCAGGTGTATTGTAATCATACCAGTATGTTCCTATGCCTGGAGTGGTTACAGTGCCACCGCCTGAGGCAGAGGTTAGCAATGACCTCTGGTCTTTAACAAAGTTGGCCTGGACTGCATAGTTTGCGTCCATAAGGACGGTTGTGCTTAGTGAATTTGGACTGGCAACCTTGCCCGCCGTTACAGCTGAGCCTGTCCAGTTAACAAAATGATAGTTTGCGTTTGCTGATGCAACGATACTTGCAGGACTGTTATAGTCATACCAGTATGTTCCTATGCCTGGAGTGGTTACAGTACCACCGCTTGAGGCAGAAGTTGTCAATGACTTTTGATCTATGGTGAAGTTAGCCTGGACTGTGTAATTGGCATCCATAAGGACGGTCGTGCTTGGTGAATTTGGGCTAGCAACTTTGCCTGCCGTTACAGCCGAGCCAGTCCAGTTAACGAAATGATAATTGGCGCTTGCTGATGCAACGATACTTGCATAAGTGCCGTCGGGATAATTGAAATCGCCGATACCTGGCGTAGTTACAGTGCCGTTCGCCGAGGAAGAAACCGTCAATTTGCGAGTAACAGACGGCGGTGCAGCCTTGACCACGAAACCAATGATCGACTGGTTAGCCGAAGCTTGGGTTATTGCCGGTGTTTCATTGATACCCGCAGCGTTTCTGTGCGCATCCATACCATCATAACCAGTCGCTGAAAGGTCAATATCTTTGGTCCAGCCGGTTGTAGGCAGATATGTGCCCACGACAGAACTTGCAGCATTTTCAATTATCATATCCCCGTTGCTCGTGGCAATCGGAGTTGTTGCTACTGAGTAAACAGTTGTTAAACCGTTACTGGCAGAAGCGCCTGTAAGAGTTGTTTGATTAACATCCTGAAGGAGTACACTGGTGTATGTGACAGTGGTAGGTGCAGTGCCGCTCCAAGTGGGAGTAAAGGTGGTATTGGTTGCAGCAACAATGTTTGCATCCTTGAGTATAAATGCTGCAACATAAGCCCGGCTGGAGGATGAGCCAATAATTTTATCGATGATTTTTGTCATTCCTTGTCCGCCGTAGGTTACGGTATTTAGGGTTACACCACTAGTCTTTGCGTGTGCGACAAAGACCAATGCGCGATTAGTGCCTGTTACTTTTGTGTGAGTTGTACCTGTTACCCATGAATCTAATAATTGAACATAGGTACTTGTTGCTGCGGTATAATTCTGAGCTGTTTGATTAGATGATAAATTGCTGTATGTTCTGTTGGCCGGCGAGAACGAATATCCAACCTTTGCTGGTGTTACTGTGCCGTAGAAACCGGCAGGAACCTGAGTGGTATAAAAACCGTTTGCATCAGTAACAGGCCAACTGTTCGCGTCGGTAAGGTTGGTGCCGGGCAGACCTCTTATCAGTACGCCGGCGAGGGGTGAACCGCCTGATGTTATCGTACCGGAAACAGTGTAAGTTGTTGTTCCGATTAGACCGTAGTTTACGCCAAACTGCGGTATGTCCGTAGCCCAGCCATAATCCGAAGTATCGGCATAAGTAAGACCCTGACGTATGCCGCCATCGTGATCGTTATCGGAATCTAAGATTTTATTGATGACATTATTGTATTTGGTGAATGAATCAGCGCCTCGGTACTGAATGAGAGCATAATGGCCCCATGAATACCATCCATCCATGCCGTATTCATAGTTGTTAGTTGAACCGTTCATTGCATTAAGAGGCATATATGTGTTTGCAGTTTCCGCCCAGGCGGCTGCTCCGCTGGCGTTACAGGGGTCTTGATAGTATGAGTTCAGAACACCCCAGACAGCAATGCCGCCTGAAACCGCCCAACTTTCTGCAGCGAAGTTTGAGGTAGTACCGAGCCACGTTCTAACGCTACCTCCGAGAACAACAGCCCTGTTTTTGTATGTGATACTGTTGACATCTACGCCATATTTATACAGGGCACCAGAGGCAATTCCGAGACACAAAGCATCCGTAGCGTTGCTTGTGCCGGGGGTATAGCTAACCAGAGTGTTTGCGCAACTTGTGCCGTAGGATGTATGGTTAACGTATTCGGCCCTGCCCAGATAGACCTGCCTGTATTTCATCTCTGCCAGCAAACCCCAACCAATGTTATATGTGCTGTAATAAGGCAGTGGCGTTGTAGGGGTCCCACCTTCAGTCCATGCCGGGAATGCGAGGCAGTAAGTCCAAGCATTATTTATATTTGTTATATATTTTGTGTAGTCTCCGGTTAATTCAGCATAGCGAGACCATATCCATATAGCTTCTTGTGTGTTATCCGTTTCTACGACGGTGGTATAGTCTTCACCTTCCACTATTCCGCCGAGATTTCCTCCGCTGGTTACCTGCTGAGTGGTGAGCCAGTTGGCTTCCTGTATGAACTTTGCCTTATAGTCATAGGCGTTTGCAGGTGTAACAAAAGCGGCAGTTACCATAGCGCATAAGACCAGCGAACTAATAATTGTTTTTGCTTTATCTGTTGTTAATAACCGTTTCATTACTTCCATCCTCCTAAATATTTATTTGTTAAATAGACCAAATTCCAGCACCGGTTGCGCACAATGCACAAACCTATATGCTCGCATCCCTGCAGGAAAATCAAGGCCGAATTGCGCAGTTTTTACTATCTGCCGTCTCTTCCACTTTCCATGTGGCTGGATTGGATTGGCCTTGTAGAAATAGCACCACTAATTTTTGGTCCGGCCTTTCCGGTAGTAATACTCTATCCCTGTTTTACTGTAATTGGGGACACGAGGAATGTCTATTACCGCCGAACCGAAACCGTGTAGGATTAGAAAAGTCGTTGCTGACTTGTTGATAAGAAGCGACACAAACGCGCACAGCGAAAACCACACAAAAACTAAACACAACGGCTTTTCGCCATTCAAATATAGCAACATCGCCTTTCCTCCTTAGAGCATAGCGTTTCAGCATAGCTCTTAGTAGATATTCAAACATATTTTGCTATATAAGTCAAGTTTTTTCCGATATGGCAAGTCCGGCAAAGGCAGAACCAAAAAAGGAAATTTGTTTAAATAAGTTGTAACCTGCTGTAAATAAAGGTAGTTACGCCTGCTATCAAGGATATTTTGGCACTGTGCACAAAATATTACTCATAAGATATTAAATTAGTGAACTTTAGCCATTTGCTGTTAATCATTAAGTCAAGTCCTTGTAAACAAAGAGCTTGGTTAAAATACACTAAATTTTTGCTATTTTCAATTACTCAATCCTTTTGCGCAGAAACATTCTGGATATATTTTATAGCCATTTGTAAATCTGCATAGACAAGGAGCCTTTGCGGCAAGATGCGGCGATGCTAAAAGCATACTGCCCGGACAACACGAAGACTAATAATGCGGAGATTTTCAGCAGCAGCGGACGTTCCATAATCTTAAGCTCTATTCAATAGATTGTTTGCTCTGTTTTTGCCCGCCGTTGGCAGGTAAAAAACGGAGGAGAGAGGATTCGAACCCCTGGTACCTTTCGGTACAACGGTTTTCAAGACCGCCGCCTTAAGCCGCTCGGCCACTCCTCCGGCTGTTTAAAGCTTTAGGATACCTCTAAAAATTCATTTTGGCGGCAAAGCGAATCTTTTTGCCGCCGGTCTGCGTCAGACAAACGCCGCTTTATCTACGGATAAAGCTGATTTGTCTTCCTTGCCGGCGAGCAAAAATCTTCTACTTGCCGCTCAAAAGCAATTATTAGAGCTACCCTTTATTTAATTTACAATTAGATTGTGGATATTGCAAGCAGATTAAAGGTAAATACAGAAAGAAGAGCGGTGTTATAATTTAGTCCTTTTATTACATTACCGATTCCGCTTTCCTCATTAAATCCAATACCCATTTTTCGAAGAAAAAAGGATACAAATGAACTTTAAGCGATTCTCCCGGCATAGAATATCCTTCCTTTGTCAATCCTTTTGTAAACAGTTCTTTCATAGAGGGAAAATTTTCCTCCATCATCCGGATATATAATTTTTTTAGAACTGTTTGTCTTTTCTTTTTTTTCTTCAGTTTTTTATCATTCTCAACTTCGGCAGCCCTGAAAAAAGCCGATACCTGTCTTACAGAAGGCAATTCTTTCTCCTCGAAGTATTTGCCGAAACGCTGGGGTATTTTCTCCGGAAAAGGATTATCCGGATTTGTCATAATTAACTGTTTTTCTTCCGGGCTGTAAATAAAAAGAGGAGTGATAAATAAAACAGCCGGATTGAAATCAACTCTGATATCAGAAAGGTAAGTGTGAAAATTGCGCAGTTTTTCGTCTTTTATATACTCTATTGGCAAATCGCCTATAACGACGGAATAGCAGTTTTCATTGAAATCCGGCCGATTGAACCTGATTATATCGCTAAAAGTCTGCTGAAGTCTTATTTTCGACCAACTGGAAATATCGAATATTAATATCGCTGAATTCGTGGTATCGTGAGCCAGCTTTTCAATGTCTTCAACTTTTATGCCGGAACTACTATTGCCCGGCAGCAGTATTTTCACCGATTCCAGTCCGGGGTAACTATGGAGTCTGTCGCAGACATCCGATGCGAATACCGGGTTTAAGGTTATTATCTGAATATTTCGTTCTCTGTCTCTGTAATGCAGCATATACTATAATACTCAAATTATGTTACTGTTTCGGCGATTTCTTGCGGGTAAACAAATCATATAATATCGGCATAACAATAAGAGTCATGATACCTGAGATAAGCAAACCGCCGACGGAAGCGATGCCGACGCCATTTCTCATCTCTGAGCCGATTCCTCTTCCGGTCGCCAGCGGCAGCATACCAAGCACAGCCGCGAGAGTAACCATAGCAACCGGTCTGAATCTTTCGCAGGCCGCGCTAATCATTGCTTTATGAATCGGAACGCCTTCTTTGACGTGGACATTAAACTGGTCCATAATCAAAATGGCGATGTTGACGACAATACCGATAAGCATAACCATTCCCATCAGCACAAACATCGACATAGTTTCGCCGGTGAGCGCCAGCGCCCATACAGTTCCGATTATGCCAAGCGGCAGAGTTACGAGAATCAGCCAAGGCTGTTTGAACGATTCGAGCATAGCCGCGATTGTAAGATAGCACAATAACGCCGCGATTATAGCGGCTTCTCCAAACGCAACTACGGCCTCACCCATAAACTCCGCGACACCTGCAAAGAAATAACCATAGCCGGGAGGTAATTTTCTGCTTTCATCGAGCTGCTTGCTTAGTTCAGCGACCGCGATACCGAGCGGTTTTGCGGCAGTTGGACTTGCCAATAATTTCGAGATTCGCTGTTTGTCTTTTCTTGTAATCTGAATAGGAGCGATTTTCTGCTGAATATCACCAAGTGTCGTCAACAGCAAAGGTTTTCCCGGCGCGCCGGGAAAGAGAAATTGTTCAACCTGCTCTTTTCCCTCTTTTTTCTCGAATTTAACGACGATATCGTAATTTCGAGCACCTTTTTTAAATGTGCCGCACTCGATTCCTTCGATATTGGCTCTAAGAGTTGTGCCGAGACTTGTCGCGGCAAAATCAATGTCGGAAAGCACAGCCCTGTTCGGCAGGACCCTCAATTCCGGTTTGCCGGGACGGACCGTTGTGTCCGTGTCGAGATAACCTTTTTCTGTGGTTGCCATTTCTTTTGTCATCAGCGCAAGTTTATCAAGTTCGGCAAGCTCCGGCCCTGAAATTTCAAGTTCTATATCCTGCGCTTGTCCGCCGATAATCGAAGCCTGAGTAACTGTAATGATGCATTCCGGATAGTTCGCCAGTCTTTGTCTTGTTAATTCCATAAGCTGCTGAATTGTTTGCTGCCGCTCGGTTCGTTCAGAGAATTTAAGCAGCAGTTGCGCAAGATAAACGCCTTCTGATGCCTGGCCAATATGGCCCTCGACTCTGCCGATAGCTGTAAGGGTATGCTTTAGTTCCGGCAGGTCTTTTAGTTTTTGTTCGGCGTCGTGAACGCGTTTTACCGTCAAATCAAGGTCATATCTTGTCGGATATTCAAGTTTGACATAAACTTGTCCTCTGTCTGGATTGGCGAAGAAACCGAATCCGACTTTTTTGGCGAGTTTTAATGAGTGAACGAACATAACTATTGTAACAAGGACAATGGCTATTGCGACGAGCCGATGCTGTTCATTAAACGTTAGCAGTCTTCTATAACTTTCAGTTACCGCATCCAGAAAATAGTTAAAGCCGCCTTCCACTCGCATAAGAATAGTTTTCTTCTCCGGCCGGGGCTTGAGAATTATTGAACAAAGCAGCGGCGTCAGTGTAAAAGATATAAACAGGGAAACGACATTCATAATGAGCATTGTCAAAGCCAGCGGCCTCATAAAGAGTCCGATTCTGCTGCCCATCATTGCGATTGGGAAAAGCACAACGACGTTTGTGCCTGCGCTGGCGGCGACAGCAATAAGAACTTCCGCAGTTCCCAGCCGGGCGGCCTCTTTAGGGTCTTTTGTCTTGTTGAGTCTGTCAACAATGGCTTCCATAACGATAATGGAGTTGGTAACCAGAATACCTACCGACAGACCTATGGCCAGCAGAGTTGATATATTGAGTGTATATCCGAGGAATTGCATAAAGAACAGGCCGATTACGATGGTAAGCGGCATTGTTACGGCAATAACAAACGTTGAGCGGATATTATAAAGGAAAAAGAATAGAATCAGTGCGGTGAGGACTATACCCTGCCATATATCACTCCATGTACTCTCGATGCTCGCTTTGATAAATGTGCCTTCATCGTTGAACCATACGAGGTTCATTCCGCCCGGCAATTCCTTATTGAGTTTATCAACTGTTACCCTAACGGCATCCACGACTTTGACGGCGTTTGATTCGGCCTTTTTAATGATTTTTATATATATTGCAGGCTTGCCATCGATGAAGGCTTTTTGACGCACTTCCTTAGTGCTCATCTCAACTTTTCCAATGTCTTTAACATAGCAGCGCTCGCCGTCTTCGCTTATTATCAGCAGCGATTCAATATCTCTGATATTGTAATAATCAGCGTCAACCTTGACGCCGTATTCAGTGCCTTTTTCCTGTATGCGGCCTGATGGAATTAGTTTAATGCTTTCCCTGACCGCTTTGATAACATTGAGGCTTGACAGACCTTTTGCGGCAAGTTTGTCCCTGTCGAGAACGATATGCACCTGCCGTATGTTTCCGCCGATAAGTTCCGCTTCAGCTACGCCTGATATGATAGTCAGCCGGTCTTTCAGTTCGTTATTCGCATAATCGTATAATTCATCGAGCGGTAATTCTCCTGTCAGGGCCAGATAAATAATAGGCTGTGCGTTGATGTCGAATTTAAGGATTTTAGGGTCTTCGACATCTTCAGGAAAATCTGTCTTAATAAGGTCAAGTTTTTCGCGGACATCCGTCGCGGCGATGTCCACATTAATACCGAGATTAAATTCGAGCATAGTCTGGCAGACGTTTTCCATACAGGAAGAGTTGACGTGTTTAAGGCCGTCGATAGTAACAACCTGGTCTTCAATTCTCTTGGCGACATCTGTTTCAATTTGCTCCGGACTTGCTCCCGGATATACTGTGGTTACTGTGATATATGGGATATCGAGTTTGGGCATAAGCTCCAGACCCATTTTGCGATAGGCGTTAAAGCCCAGCAGCGACAGGCCGATAATCAGACAGCTCATCGCAACAGGTCTTTTTATGGAAAAGTCAGAAAGAAACATTATTTAGTCTCCTCCGCCAGAGGCGGACAAGTTCTGAATGGAAACCGCTTTGCCTTCATCGAGCATATTCTGCCCCATTGTTACAACCATACTTTGCTCGTTTAGTTCGCTGCTTACAACCTCTGCCCAGCCGTTGTTTTCGATGCCTTTTTTCACCTGAACCTGATGGGCTTTTCCGTCTCCGACGACAAAAATAACAAATTGCTCTTCCCTTCGCAGAATTGATTCCGTCGGCACTGCCAGTCCTTTTCTGGTTTCGAGAACAACACTGATTTCTGCCATTTCGCCTGCCGCGATTGTTTGAGCCGGATTGTCGAGCAGACATTTGACTTCAAATGTTCGCAGTTTTGAATTTATTGTCGGACTTTTGTAATAAATATTGTGTTCGCCGAGGTCCCGCCCGGAAACACCGACTTTCATTTTGGTTTGGCCTTCTGTAATTTCCGGATAGTACTGGGCCGGCAGGAACGCACTTGTGTCGATAATGGCATTATCATCAATACGGACAGCCGGCTCTCCCGGCCGTCCCATTTCGCCGGGCTCTTTGAACCTCTGGCTGATTTTTCCGGTAATCGGGGCATAAACTATCGTGTCCGCCAGGTCTTTTTCGGCTATGGCAAGGTCTGCCTTTGCTTTTTCGATATTGGCCTGGACCAACTCGATATTTGCTTTGGCTGATGTTATAGCGGCGATGAGTTGTTTGTATTGTGATTCCTGCTGTTCAAAAGCGTCGGCGGTAACTGCCTTTTTTTCATAAAGTCTTTTGAATCGGTTGTAATCAATCTCAGCCTTGTTGAAATCGGCCTGAGTTTTTTCCAGATTGGCCTGTGCCTGTTTTTTCGTGCTGTTTGCGATATCAAGCAGTTTTTTGCGAATCTCAACGACTTGCTGTAAAGCGACTGAGTCTGTGGCGAACAGTTTGCTTTCATTTGCAATAACGCTGTTGCCTTCATCGACAAAAAACTTTTCAATGGTCCCCGCGACCCTCGGCGAAACAAGTGCGAAATTTTTCGATTCAAGATTTCCCTGTATATTCACTGTTCTTTCAAAAGTTCTTGTAGTTACAGGCATTGTAACAACAGCGATTTTAGGCTCTTCGATTTTCGGCTGGTTGGCAGAATCTCTATTTGTTTTCATTTTATGATAAACTGCCAAATAGACTGCCAAAGCGATAATTATAATTGCCATAACAATTATAATTATTCTTTCGGCATTGAATTTTTTTGGTTTTTGTTCTATATTTTGTTCTGTCGTTTCCATAGTTATTTTTTCTCGCCCGGCGTATCAGTTGTGCCCATCAGGCTGTTAAGTGTGGCGATACATACCTGAAGCTGAAAGTTACTGTTCATCAACTCCATTTGCGCGTTATCTTTTTCGGCAAGGACGTTAAGCATTTCCGAGCTTTGCACCAATCCTTCCTTCCATTTTTCGTTTGTCTCGTCGAGATGTTTTGAAGCGGCATCGAAAGATTTTTGGGCGAGTGTTGCCTGGTCTTTTGCATTTTGCAGGTTCAGATATGCCTTGAACACTTCGAGTATCAGGGTAAGAGTTTCCTGTTCTCTTTCGATAAACGATGCCTTTTTTCTTTCCTTTGCCGCTTTGTACTCGTTTATATTGGCAAACCCGTTGAATATAGCCATAGTTCCCGTCAGTCCGAAGGTCCAGAAGTCCTGATAAAGCTGGAACGAATCTGAAGTATTTCCCCTGTTTGCGAAGATTGTCAGTCTCGGCAGAAATGCAGCCAGAGCGACTTTGACTTTTTCTTCTTCAATAGCTACCTGACGGTCGGCGATTTGAAGCTGCGGGTTTTCAATCAGCGCTCTATATACCAAATCTTCCAGAGGTTCATTCGGTTCGCTCAGCGGCTGTTCGGTATTTAGTGAAATATCAGCCAATGGCGATAAACCCATTGAAACGAGTAAATCGCCGTTGGCCTGTTTGATTGAGTATTGTATGCGGTTCAGCTCGGTTTTTCTCGCCAGAGTCATTACCTGAGCCTGTTGATATTGCCATTGTGTAACGAGTCCTTCCTTAAAAAGTTCGCCGATTTCCTTTTCCAGTTCGCCGGTAGCGTTAAGCTGGCTTTGCATAGCCTGCTGAACCTGCTGCAGTGTTAAGCAGTGATAATAATCAATGATAACTTCCAGTGTAGTCATCTGTCTGGTATATTTTGTGACTAACTGGGCGACTTCTTCGCCTCTTTTGTGCATTGCGTATAAGAACCACGTTGACGGGTCGAATATTGACATCTGAAATTGCCACGTGATTTCCTTTATTGTCCGGTCATGCGTAGCCATTGTGGATGTAGCTGTTTTAATTCTCGGCTGTCGGTCCCAGCTTGTGTATTGATAATCGAGGTTTACAGTAGGCAGAAAGGCCGCAAAGGCGATTTTCCTTTCGAGTTTAGCTATCTGCTGCTGAATCTTTGAAGCCCTTATCTGCAGATTATTTTCCAGTGCGGTTTGGATACAGTCGTTCAGGTCAAAAGCCGCTTTCTTTGATAATACATCGTTTGTCTCTGCGGCCAGGTCTCGCTGGTAATCTTTGGCATTTTTTTCTCTTATTTCCTGACCTTTAAAACTTTTGCAGCCGGCAAACAGGAGCAAAAACAGACAAATAACAAACGATATGTTTCTTGCTGTTTTAATCATTATTGCGATTCTCCGAGAGCAGTAGTGCGTCAAGAAACAGATGTTCAATCTTGGCAAGGCCATCTTCGATTTCTGCTTTTACGAAATTTTTTGACGATTCGAGAATAAAAGATTGAAGAGTTGACGTTAGCGACATTGTGGTAATCTTTGCATCTACGCACCGAAAGATATTTTTCCTTATTCCCGATTTTATTATGTCTTCGAGCTTCATATATAAATCAGCCTTGGTCTGTTCTGCTTTTTCCGTAGCGGTTACGGGGACAGTTGTTAAAGTGCCGTATTCTGAAACGTAAAACTTAATAAATTCGATATTATCCTCTAATAATTTGTTGTGAGCTTTTATGAAAGCTCTGATTTTTTCATTCTCCGGCAGTTGGGTTTGAAGAATAGGCCAAAGTATTTCATAGATTTTTTCAGCGCAATCGTTCAATAATTCGGTGAAAAGCTGTTCCTTGCTCTGGAAGAAATTGTAGAGTGTGCCGACGGCAAATTCTGACTCGCCGGCAACATCCTGCATAGAGACGTTATGAAAACCCTTGCTGGAGAAAAGATTCAAGGCAGCCCGTAGAATTTCTTCTTTATGCCTTATTTTTTCCCTTTCCTTGCGGGTCATCGTTGTCTGTGTCATATCGTTTGCTCCTAATTTAATAGTCTTTTCGGCTGGTTTACCACATAGCTTAACTTGTATAAGTCATTAATTTTAAATATGTTATGATATATAATAGTTTTATTAGTCATATTTTGACTCTGGATTTACGTGTTTGAATCTGTATTTGTAACCAGAATATCTATTCATATTATGAATATAAATTCATAAAAAGTCAAGATAAATTTTATTATTACAGGTTTTGCCTCTTGTAATTACTTGTTTTAAAAGCAGTTATATATTGTTTGTTTGAAGGAAAATATAAGGTTTAAAATTTTGAATTTTGGTTGACGGAGAGTTTAAATAAAAGTATTTAAGGACAACTGATTTTCTGATGTTGGCGATTAAGAGTTGATATATCAGGGTGGAATGAATTAAACTTTAATGGACGGAGATTATGGTTAAGTTGGCGATGATTGGCGCGGGCGGATACGCATATAATTTAATTAAGTGGATGTGGGGAATACCGGACAAGATAAAAGTGGTTGCTGTCGTTAGTAATCCTGTCTGGAAGGATACGGGCAGGGCGGACTGTCAGGCAAAAGGCGTTTCTATTTATGATGACGTTGACCAGCTTATTAAAAATGTTAAAGGTTCCGTAGATGCGATATATATTCCAACGCCGATTCATACTCATTTTGCCCTTGCGAAAAAATGCATAGACGCGGGCTTTAATATATGTCTTGAAAAACCGCCGGTGCCCGTTGTCCAGGAATATGACGAGTTGGTTGAATACGTGGCAAAGCATAAACTCAGCTACAGAATTCCTATTGGTTTTCAGTCTCTGTCCACGGACATCGTCCAGGAATTAAAAAAACGGGTAGTGGAAGAGCGGTACGGCAAAGTAAAACGAATCTCAGCTATGGCCGGCTGGCCGAGACTTGATACATATTACACTCGAAGTAGCTGGATCGGCAGGATAAAAGTGGATGGAGGCTGGGTTCTTGATGGTACGATTAACAATCCGCTCGCTCATATGCTGGCTAATGAACTCTATCTCGCTTCTGCCGAGCCGGGCAAAATGGCTCAGCCTGTAAGCGTCCAGGCCGAATTGTATCATGCTCATAATATTGACGGCGAAGATACCAGCAGTGTCAGAGTTATAACCGACAAGGGCGTAGAAATACTGTTTAATGCTTCGCTTTGCTCCGATGAGAGAATGGACCCGATGATTGTTATTGAATGCGAAAAAGCGAAAATTGAATATTTCAATTATAAGGAAGTAACAATAACAGCTTCGGACGGCAGCGTTGAAAAGATGGCAAGCGACAGGGAGCCGCGC
Organism: Phycisphaerae bacterium; assembly: GCA_026386845.1. Lineage (GTDB taxonomy): Bacteria > Planctomycetota > Phycisphaerae > Sedimentisphaerales > UBA12454 > JAPLMW01. The sequence continues at coordinate 27,859 of JAPLMW010000025.1, read as the reverse complement.
ACAAATATGCTTAAAATTATGGCGGACAGTTTTACGAGCGGCCAACCATATATAGTTCCGCTTGAAATATGCAAGCCATTTACTCTTTCAGTGAACGGAGCGTTTGAATCCAGCGGAAAAGTTCATTCAATTGATAAGAAGTATGTAAACCGCTTTGAGCAGGGAGGCGATGTTAAGACCGTTATCAAAGACATAGATAATATTCTTAAAACTGCACAAGCGAAAGGCAAATTATTTTCGGAACTTGGCGCGGAATGGGCTAAAAAGACGAATAAATTCGATTTAAAAGATTATAAAAAGTTTCCAACAGTTGCTTGTTTTGATTAAAGTTTTTTTAGAGAGACGTTTTAAGCTGCATCGGGGATGATTTGTAAATTTTCTTAAATGCCCGATAGAAAGTGGACAAATCTTCATAGCCGACCTCAAAGGCAATGGCAGATACTGATTTGTTGGTCTGTTTAAGCAGGTCGGCGGCTTTTTGACATCTTATCGAATTCAAAAATTTTATGAAACTATGTCCTGTCAGGTTCCTGCACAGATTTGTAAATTGTCTCTGCGATACATTGCCTAATCTTGCCGCATCCGCAAGACCGTATTGTTCGTGGCAGTTTTGAGCGATAAAATCTATTACATCTTTTACTCTTTCACTGCTGGAGGGCATCTTTTCAGAAATTTTTTGTCCCCGCCGTTCTATTTTAGTCCTGTAGATTTGCAGTATAATCAAATTCAGATGTTGTTTTATTGACAATTTGTATCCCGGCCGTTTGGTGTTCTGTTCATAGAGAATCTGCCTCAGGTATCTTTTGATATCTTCAGAATAGTACAACGGCAGCGTAAAAGGTTCCGTTGAAGAAAGCAGATAGTCGATTATGTATTTGTTCAAGCCTGCGGCGGCCGTGTCGAAGTAAATGGAAAATACGGTCATAGCTTTTCGTGGCTTGTCCGACAGCCTGTGAATTTTTTCCTTTTCAAGAGTGATAACCGAATCGGCGTTGACGGAGAATTTTTTGTTGTCCGATTCGAAAAGCCCCTGTCCTGAAACTATGTAAAGGATGCTCGGACGGTTGTGTCTGTGTGCGGTGTTCGTGGTTGCCGGTCTTTCTATATGACTTTCGACCAGCACTCCATAATCCGGCAGATTTACGTCCGGATTGAAAATATGCCATTTCTGCCCATTTTCACTTTCCATAACTAATTATTATAACAGTATTTTAGTAAATTTCAAGAAAAATTGCCGAAAACGCAAATACATAATTTCCGCTTTTACAAAGACAAAAGGGCGGATTTCCTTTAGACTTCTATTGTTAAGCGTTTTTACAGACCCATTTAGAAAACAGGAATTATGGAAACATTATTAAGAATCAGACCGAAGAAACAAAATTTATGGGATTTTGACTTAAGCAGTATTGAGCAATTGCACAAGCTTGCCAACTCACTTTCAGTCAAAATTGAAACAAGTCAGGACATTTCGATTTTAGCTCAGCCTGTTCAGATTGGCAGACTAACAGCGCCAAACTCTATGGCGACGCAGGCGATGGAAGGCTGCGACGGCGATTCGCAGGGCAGGCCCGGCCCTTTGACATTTAGGCGCTACAAACGTTTTGCCGCCGGCGGCGCAGGTATCATTTGGTCTGAGGCAATAGCAGTAGTTCCGGAGGGAAGAGCTAATCCACGCCAGCTTTGGTTCAATGAAGACAGCAAAGAAACATTTAAAGATATGATAAAACAGGCTCGTGCGGCTGCTTATCAGCGATGGGGCAAAAACCATAATCCGATTATCGTAGCACAACTTACTCACAGCGGAAGGTATTCAAAACCGAAAGGCATCTCTGAGCCGATAATTCCGCAGCATGACCCATACAGAGATGTAATGGTTCCGCAGTTTCCGCCGAACGCAAATGCCAAAAAGAATCTCGCTCCCGATTGGCCTGTTGCAGCCGATGAATATCTTGACCAGCTTCAGGAGTGTTTTGTAAAAGCCGCCGAGATAGCATTCGAGGCGGGTTTTGATGCTGTTGATATAAAGTCCTGTCACGGCTATCTGATAAATGAAATTTTTGCCTGCTTCAATCGCCCCGGCAAATACGGCGGCAGTTTTGAGAACCGCACAAAAATTCTGCTTGAAATAATTGACAGGATTTACGCAAAGCTCGGCAAAGACAAGTTAGTTACCACACGTTTTCCAATGTATGATGCGATACCGTATCCATACGGCTGGGGAGTCGATAAGAACGATTATACCAAACCTGATTTTACGGAACCGAAGAAACTTCTTAAGCTTTTGCAGGACAAGGGCGTAAAGTTTATCAATACGACGGTTGGCAATCCCTATTACACTCCGCATATGGGCCGACCTTTCAATGAGCCGATTCTCGGGTCGTATGAAACGCCTGAGCATCCGCTGATTGCTCTTGCGAGGATTCTCAATATTACCGCGGAAATTCAAAAAGCGGCACCGAATCTTGCCGTAGTCGGCACAGGCTATAGCTGGCTCAGGTCGCTTTTGCCTTATGTCGGCGCAGCGAGCAAGAAGAACGGCAGAGTTACCATCGTCGGCGCAGGCAGAATGAGTTTTGCCTATCCGGATTTCCCATATGACATAATTAAAAAAGGCCGAATGGACCCGGACAAATGCTGTATCGGCTGCAGCGGCTGCACGCAGATTATGCGCGACGGCGGAATGGCAGGCTGCGTAGTTCGGGATAACAAAGTTTACGGGCCGATATTCGAGCGGGGCAGAATGGGCGACAGAACAAATCTTGTTCGTCTTGCTGATGCCTGCCGTGAATGCGGCGATGCCACCTGCAAGAGAGCCTGCCCGGCAGGAATCGATATCCCGAAATTTATCAAGCTGTTTCTCGATGGCGACGACAAAGGCGCTTACGAGGTCATAAGAGAAGCGAACATATTGCCTGAAATCTGCGCGTGGCTGTGCCCGACACAGGACCTTTGCGAAGGCAGTTGTATGCAGAACTTCCTCGGCGATATGGCGATGTCAATATCGGATATTCAAAGGTACCTGGCGGTTCAGGCAAACAGGAACGGCTGGTCGAAACTGCGGATACCTGCCAAATCGACCGGCAAAAAAGCTGCTGTTATCGGCGCAGGGCCGGCAGGACTGTCTTGTGCGGCGAGACTTGTTGAATCCGGTCATAAGGTAACGGTCTTTGAAGCAAGAAATGAACCGGGCGGTATGGTAAAAGGCGTTATTGCCCGCGAAAAACAGGGGATGAGCCTTGAAAATGAGCTTAAAGCGGTATTTGAATCGGCTCCGGCAAAGAATCTTGAATTTCGTTTCGGCAAGACCCTTACCGCTAATTATAACCTCGATAAGATAATGGCGGAAGGTTTCGATGCGGCCTTTGTAGGAATGGGACTTTGGGAATCAAAGACGCTGCATAAAGGCGAAAAGCTTAATGGTCTTTGGAGCTCGCTCGAATTTTTAGCAGCGGTCAAATCCGGCAAAGAGATTGATTTCGCCGGAAAACGGGTTGCTGTAATTGGCGGCGGAAATACGGGAATGGACGTTTGCGTCGCAGCCAAACAGGCGGGAGCAGAGGCTGTGTATATGATTTGCTTTGAGTCTTTTGTTACGATGCCGGCATGGCTAAGCGAACGCCAACATACTCTGACGGAAGACGTGTCGTTTATGAATCAGTTTATGCCGAAAGAGTATCTCAACAGCAACGGTAAAGTTAAAGCTGTTAGAATTAATCACGTCGATCTCGCACCGCCTGATGAAAAAGGTTTCCGCGCACCAATTGAAATTCCAGGCGCCCAGTTTACGATAGATGTTGATGTAATTATCGAAGCTCTCGGACAGAAGGCGCCGAAGGATTTAAAAACTATTCTGCCCGGTGTTGAATTTACCGCTAATAATCTTGTCGCGGTTAAAAACGGCAGCTTTGCGACAAGTCGAAAAGGCGTTTTTGCCGGCGGCGATATTATCAACGGCGGGAAAATGGTTGTTACAGCGGTAGCTGATGGCACAAAAGCTGCCGAGCAGATAAATCAATTTCTTAAAGGTTAATTTTTTGAGAGGTGAATTTATGGCTGATAGACCACTGGCGATAGTTACCGGAGCAAGCCGGGGTATCGGAAAAGGCATTGCAGTCGAATTGGCGAATCTTGGTTTTAATCTTATTATAAGTCATTTTGATTTCGACCCGCAAGGTAAACCGGATGAAGCGACAGGACAAAAAACACAAAAAGAAATCAAGGCAATGGGCGCTGAATGCGAAGTAATCCGCGCTGATGTCTCGAATCCAGAGGATAGAAAGAAACTTGTCGATTTGGCAAAGGCAAAGTTCGGCAGATGCGATATGCTCTGCAATAATGCTGGTGTCGCCCCCACAAAGAGAATAGATATACTCGAAGCCACACAGGAAAGTTATGACCGCGTTATGAATATAAATCTGCGGGGTCCGTATTTTCTTACTCAGCTTGTCGCAAACTGGATGGTTGAACAGAAGAAAAAATTTCCCGACAGGAATTTCAGAATATGCAATACGAGCAGTATGTCAGCATATACATCAAGTCCTGCCCGTGGTGAATATTGTCTCAGCAAGGCGGGGATTAGTATGATGACAAAACTTTATGCCGACAGATTGGCCGAGTTCGGTATTGGCGTTTTTGAGATTCGGCCCGGCATAATAATGACTGATATGACCAGCGTCGTTAAGGGAAAGTACGACAAAATGATAGCGGAAGGTCTTCTGCCGACAAAACGCTGGGGCTATCCTGAGGATATCGCAAAGGCAGTTGGCGCTATCGCGGAAGGGCGATTGGATTATTCGACAGGCCAGGTAATAAATGTGGACGGTGGTTTTCATCTGAGAAGATTATAAAGGAATAAAAGATGGGTCAGAGACAAATTGGAAAGCAGAAGGTAAGAATTTACAGATACAACACGGTTATAATCGGTTCCGGTGCGGCGGGAATGAATTGTGCCAAGAAGTTATATGAATTTTTCGATACCAAAGGCGTTAAGGATGCTGCGTCGAAAATAGCGGTTGTTACCCGCGGTCTGCCACTGGGTGCATCTCGTATGAGCGGCTCCGACAAGCAGACATATTATAAGATGGGCACAAGTCCTGAAGTGGCGGACAGTGCCGAAAGTTTCGCGGCATCTCTTACCGCTGCCGGCTGCTGCCATAACGATTTGGCGCTGGCTGAGGCGATTGGTTCGCTTCGCGGTTTTTATAATCTTGTCGAGGCCGGCGTTCCTTTTCCGCACGACCCGATGGGAACATATATAGGCTACAAAACCGACCACGACCCATACGAAAGGGCGACATCGGCAGGACCCAAAACAAGCAAATTTATGAGCGAATGCCTCGGAAAAATTGTCCGGAGATACGGTGTTGAGATTTTCGACAACAAAGAAGCTGCCGAATTTCTGACAGCAGGCGATGGTGAAAACAGACGGATAATCGGTGTTGTTGCGATAGACAGCAAGTCTCTTTCCAAAAATGATTTTGGCATTAATATATTTTATTGTGAAAATCTTGTCCTTGCCGGCGGCGGGCCGGGCGAATTATATGAAACGAGCGTATATCCCCGCGGTCAGGTCGGCATCCACGGTTTGGCTTTTAAGGCGGGACTGGCCGGCGAAAATCTGACCGAATCGCAATTTGGTCTTGCCAGCACGAAATTCCGCTGGAACGTCTCCGGCACATATATGCAGGTTATACCGAGGATATTCAGCACCGACAAAAACGGCGGCGATGAACAGGAATTTCTGACTCCGTTTTTCCCGACGATGAGCAAAATGGCCACCGATATTTTCCTCAAGGGTTATCAATGGCCTTTTGACCCGCAGAGGATTGAAAATCTCCAGTCTTCGCTGGTAGATATTCTTGTCTTTAATGAAAACCAGAAAGGCAGACGCGTCTTTATGGATTTTCTGCATAACCCGATTGGCGGCAAAGGAATGTCTGAATTTCGGATAGAGGACCTTGAGCCTGAGGCTTTAAATTATTTGAAGGCAACCGATGCGATGCAGAAGCTTCCGATAGAGCGGCTTGAGCATATGAATCGGCCTGCGATAGATATTTACAGGGAACACGATATAGATTTATATTCTGAGCCGCTGGAAATATCCGTTTGCGCCCAGCACAACAACGGGGGCTTTGCGATAAATCGCTGGTGGGAATCGAACGTAAAGCACACGTTTGTTATTGGCGAAATGGCAGGCTCTCACGGTGTAAAGCGTCCCGGCGGCTCGGCTCTCAATGCCGGTCAGGTCGGCGCCGGCAGGGCGGCAGAGTATATCGCCAATGTTTACGGCAGTGAAATTTCAAATACCAATGTGGATGAAGCGGGAATTAAGCAGTTTATGGCGAGGATTGAAAAGTTAAGCAATCCGGACAGCGAATTAGTTCCGCAGGAAGTGATTTCTCAGATACAACACCGGATGACAACTTACGGCGGCCATATAAGAAAAATGGAAAATGCAGAAAAAGCTCTTGCGGAGACAATTGCGATTTACAGGCAGATACAAAACAGCGGCCTGAAGGTAAAAGAGCATAAGGACCTTATTTCAGCGATACAGGCTGAACATCTTGCCTTTTCGAACATTGCTTATTTGAAAGCGATTATTGAGCTTTTAAAGGCCGGCAGCGGCTCAAGAGGTTCGCATCTTGTTTTAAGCGAGGATGGCAGCCAGATTCATCCTGATATTAAAGACCCTGATACGGGCAAACCGCTGAAATTTAAACCTGAAAACAAGGACTTGAGAAATACAATTATCAGGATACAATTTAACGAAAAGGCCGACCATCTGTTTGATTGCGAAACTGTTCCTGTCAGAAGTGCCCCGAAAGACAGAAAGGCCTTTGAGCCGGCGTGGACCGATTACAGAGAGGGCAAAATTTATAATTGAAAGGGCTTTGTTATGGCCAAGCATTCAAGGCTTGAAGTTTTGACAGCGATGAAGCGGACCGGTCTTGTTCCGGTTTTTTACAATTCTGATTTTGAGACAGCTAAAAATATAGTAGCGGCCTGTGCCGACGGCGGCGCTGAATGTGTCGAATTTACGAATCGCGGCGACAGGGCTGTTAATATATTTACCAGACTTGCGGAGTATAGGGATGCCCAAAGGCCGGATATTATTTTAGGCATCGGTTCGGTTTGTGATGCACCGACGGCTGCGATGTATATTTCGGCGGGAACTGATTTTGTTGTCGGGCCGATGCTGGATGAAGAAACAGCAAAGCTTTGCAATTCCAGAAAAATTCCATACAGTCCCGGCTGCGGCACAGTTACCGAGATTCAAAAAGCTCACACTTTCGGCGTTGAGATTGTAAAAATTTTCCCCGCCGATACCATCGGCGGTCCCGCGTTTGTTAAAGCGGTCAAAGGCCCTTGCCCGTGGACTGAAATTATGCCTACCGGCGGCGTTTCGCCGACGAAAGAGAATCTTAAAGAATGGTTTGATGCGGGAATTGTCTGTGCCGGTATGGGTTCAAAACTCATCACCAAAGAGCTTGTCGCCGCAAAAGACTGGGCAGGAATAACTAAAAAGGTAAAGGAAACAATCCAATTGATAAAACAGATTCGGGGAGGCAAATAAAATGTCAACATTAGAACTCAAGCCCGCATCGGATTGCAGATATGAAATCCTGACACTTGGCGAAGTGATGATTCGTCTCGACCCGGGCGATGACAGAATTCATACGGCTCGGAATTTTCGCGTTTGGGAAGGCGGCGGCGAGTATAACGTTGCACGAGGCCTTCGCCGCTGTTTCAATAAACGTGCGGCGGTTGTAACTGCGATACCGGATAATCCTGTCGGCAGATTGCTCGAGGACTTGATGCTGCAAGGCGGCGTTAATCTCGAATATGTAAAATGGGTTCCATTTGACGGCATAGGCAGGCAGGTTCGCGTAGGTCTGAATTTTACGGAAAGAGGTTTCGGCGTAAGGGCTGCCAAAGGCTGCAGTGACAGAGGTCATTCGGCGGCGTCGCAGCTGAAAAAGGGCGATATAGATTGGGAAGAAATTTTCGGCAGGGCGGGTGTCAGATGGTTTCATACCGGCGGGATTTTCGCTGCACTGTTCGAGACGACAGCGGATGTAATTATGGAGGCGGTAATTACCGCCAGAAAATGTGGAACAATCGTTTCTTACGACCTTAATTACCGAGCGAGTTTGTGGAAATCAATCGGCGGTCAGAAAAAAGCTCAGCAGGTCAACCGTATGCTGGCGCCGTATATAGATGTTATGATGGGCAATGAAGAGGATTTTACCGCCTGTTTGGGTCTGCAGGTTCCCGGTCTCGATAAACATCTTTCTAATCTCGACCCGTCGAATTTCAAAAAAATGATACAGGAAACCGTAAAACAGTTTCCGAATTTTAAGGCTGTTGCCACAACGCTGCGGAACGCGAAAACAGCGACCATAAACGACTGGGGCGCAATACTTTATATGGACGGCAAATTTTACGAAGCGGCACCGCGGCAGAATCTTGAGATTTACGACCGTGTCGGCGGCGGCGACAGTTTCGCTTCCGGTTTGATTTACGGCCTGATGGAAGGCAAATCGCCTCAGCAGGCAGTTGAATATGGCGCAGCTCACGGCGCACTGGCGATGACGACGCCCGGCGATACGACTACTGTTAGTCTTGCTGATGTTGAAAAAGTAATGGCAGGCGGCACTGCGAGGGTGGATAGATAATCGCACCTGCCGTAAGGCATCCCATAGTGGAGTTCTGAATAAATAAAGAGTCTCTTGTTTTATGTTTTTTTCCGGAATTTTATCATTAGCCGATTCAGCAAACGGGCGTTTGTATGCTGATTTTGTATCTGCTTTTATGATTATTTTGCCTCTTGCCGGTCTGGCATTATTTATTTACTGGGCGGCGAAGAACAAGTTTGGTAAAGGCACCCTTGATAATGCGGCATTTCGGCGAAATTTTATGCCTTATTACCTTCCTTTCGCGGTTATTCTCGGCTGGCTGGGACTTACCTTTGCGGCTTCAAATCTGGCGGAAAGTCTGACGGCTCAAATGCCCGACTGGCAGCAGAAATTTACAGTTTTTTCATTTCTCATTGTAATTGAAGTCATCATTGTCATATTTGTTCTTGCATCAGCGGAAAAATATTTTGAACAAGGCCTGAGCGGCTTTGGTCTGCGGACAGAAGGAGTTTTTGGTGATATTGTCACTGCCGCAGCGATGTTCATCGCGGTTTGGCCGCTGGTTCTGGGGGCGTTTTTTTTGGTTGTGAAAATCGGCACAGCCCTCCAAGGGCCGGACTTTCAGATGCAGCAGAATGAAGGACTGGCGGTTATTCTTGAAAATAAACAATTGAGTTTGCGAATTTTGACGATTTTCTTTGCGACAATTATAACGCCGGTCTTTGAAGAATTGATTTTCAGGGGACTTTTGCAAAGTTATCTGCGGGACATCGGTTACGGTCCCTGGCGGGCTGTTTTCATCGCCTCGATTATTTTTTCAGTGTTTCATCCGCTGATGCACCTGCCGGCACTATTGATTTTGTCAATTGTGATGGGCTATGCCTATGAAAAAAGCGGCTCGCTTTTGCGCTCGATATTTATTCATTTTTTCTTTAATTCAGCATCTATAGCGTTTGCCCTGCTGGGCAGTTAGTCTATTTCAATCCCAGTACATCAGCCATAGAATATCTGGCCGGTTTTTTGCCGACAAGCCATAATGCCGCCCTGATTGCACCGGCGGCGAACGTATCTCTGCTGTGTGCGCTGTGCGAAATAGTTACGGTTTCGCCGACTGTGCCGAACATAACGGAATGTTCGCCAACCGTATCGCCAAGTCTGATTGCCTGAATACCTATTGAACCTTTTTTCCTCAACGATTCTTTGCCTTTTCTGCCGATATCGAGACAGTCCGGAAATTTTTTATTCGTTGCTGCCGCAATTTTTTCGGCCAGTGTCATCGCTGAGCCGCTTGGTGAATCTTTTTTCATTCGGTGATGCGTCTCGATGATTTCAACATCGTAGTCTTCGCCAAGTTTCTGCGCCAACGTGCCGACAATTTCAAAAAGCACGTTCATGCCGATACTCATATTTGCAGCGTGAATAATGGGTATTTTTTGGGAGGCCTCATCCATTTTTTTTAATTGTTCGGCAGTTAAGCCTGTTGTTCCGGACACAAGGGCACAGGTTTTTCTAACGCAGTAGTCAATGACGTTATCAATTGCAGCCGGCAGTGAAAAGTTAATCAAAACATCTGCAGCGGTGGGGTAATGAATGTCCACTTTTGTTCCGATTGCCTCTATGCCGGCAAGAGCGCCGGCGTCTTTGCCAAGTTCAGGGCAGTTTTTATCTTCAATAGTTGCGACGATGTCGAATTCTCCGGATTGATGGGCGAGAAAGGTGATTTTTCTGCCCATTCTGCCTGCTGCGCCAACGATTATAAGTTTTGGATTCATTTTTTTGCCTTTCACGACATTTTACATAAGTATAGAATAAGAAAAGGCTTTAGACAAGAATTATTTAGCCATTTGATTTACCAAGGAGTTGATTTTATAAACCTCTTGCATCGACTAAAAAAACCGATATAATACTGCGCTTTATATTTTAAGGTGAAAAAAGATGAAAAAAGACATACATCCTAAATATCAGACTGTAAAGGTCAAATGCGGCTGCGGCAATACTTTCGAGACCCGCAGCACTGTAAAGGAAATCCACGCTGAAATATGCTCAATGTGCCATCCTTTCTATACCGGCAAACATAAATTCGTCGATACCGCAGGCCGAATCGAACGCTTCCAGAAGAAATACGGCCAAGGCTATATGGAAAAGGCACAAAAAGAACAAGACGAAAAGGGACAAAAGAAAGAAAAGTAGATTTTTTTGTTTACAATTTACGCTGTTGGACATAGTCAAACAGATTATGTGCCGGCAGCGTAATTTTTTTTATATCTTTTGAGCAGACCTTATGAGCGATACAAATTCAATAGTATCAAAAAAACTCGATGAGCTTGACGGCCGATATGCCGAGCTTGAAAAGCAGCTTCACGACCCTGCAGTGAATATGGATTCTAAAAAGGTTATTGCTATTTCCAAGGAGCAGGGCAAACTCAGGTCTGTTGTAACAAAATATCGCGAATACAAGAAACTGCTTTCGGAAATTCAGCAGACACAGACAATTCTGGACGACGCCGCGGCAGAAGAGGAATTTAAACAGCTTGCCGCCGAAGATTTAAAGACACTGGACGGCAAACAACAAACGCTTTTCGAGCAGATAAAAGATTCTCTTGTGATGTCCGACGATGAAGCGGTAGGTTCGGTCATAATGGAAATACGGGCAGGTACCGGCGGCGATGAAGCGGCTCTTTTTGCCCGCGATTTATACGATATGTATATGCACTACGCCGCCGACAAGCAGCACTGGAAAGTCGAATTGCTCGATTTCAGCGCAAGCGAGCTTGGCGGGTTTCGCGAGGTTATATTCAATATAAAAGGCTCCGGCGTATGGGCACATCTGGGCTACGAAGGCGGCGGACATCGTGTTCAGCGAGTTCCCGAAACCGAAACGCAGGGCAGGATACATACATCAGCGGTTACCGTTGCCGTTCTGCCTGAACCGGAAGAAGTGGATATTTATATAAATCCGGCCGATGTGGCTGAATATGTCAGCAGGGCCGGCGGACCGGGCGGACAAGCTGTTAATAAAATAAACAGTGCGGTGAAACTTGAACACATTCCCACAGGCATAACGGTAAATATGCGTGAGGACAGGAGTCAGCACAAGAACAGGAACAAAGCCTGGCGACTGCTGCGAAGCAGGGTTTATAACCATTATCAGGGCATCGAACGCGCAAAACGCGAAAAGACCCGCAAGACAATGATAGGCTCAGGCGACCGCTCCGAAAAAATAAGGACTTATAATTATCCGCAGAATCGCGTTACCGACCACCGTATAAATTTGTCGCTTTATACTCTCGATAAAGTTATGGCTGGCGCAATGGATGAGCTTATCGCAGGCCTGATTGAATACGATAAAAAACTTCGACTCGAAAGTTTATAATGGCAGTTTCCCTCCAGCCTGTTTGTGCAAAACGATGCCGATTGGTTTTTGAAAAGGCGTCCGGGCAGGTCAGGCTTGATAAATTAACGCAGTATTTTTCATCTCTTGATAATCCCTCTATTCTCGGAGGCGCAGAATTCGCTTCCGAAAGAAACAGGTATAGCTATTTTGCCGCCCAGCCGGCAGAGATTTTTGAATTTTTCGCAGGCAACAATAAACCATTTGAAAAATTAAAGGCCGTTCTAAAAAAATATCGTCTCGAAGACGATGTTGAGGGAGTATTCACCGGCGGATGGATTGGTTTTTTCAGCTACGACCTTAACACTTTTTTAGAGGATATTCCCGCTGCCGTCGACGATGTGAAATTGCCCCTAATCAGACTCCTGTTTTATGATAAGGTTATCTGCTTCGACCACCTGCAGAATTGCTTTTATCTTTTTGCTATTGAACTGCCGGGGGATACAAAAAGCGGCCAGGAAAAAATTACAGAGTTAAAAATATGTTTAGCGGCCGCCGCGAGCGGCGGCCTAACCCCGCCACAAGTGGCGGGGGCTAAATGTATGCTCGAAATGACGGAAAATTTCAAATCTAATATAACAAAGGATTATTACCTTCAGTCCATCGCGAAGATAAAAAAATACATTTACGATGGCGATGTCTATCAGATAAATTTCTCCCAGCGATTCAGTGCCGATTTTAATTCAGAGCCGTATAAACTCTTTTTATGGCAAAACAAATTTAATCCCAGTCCATACGCAGCTTTCCTTGACGCGGGCGATTACAAAATCGTAAGCGCATCGCCTGAGCTTTTTATAAATATAAATAACGGCACAATTACAACCTGTCCGATTAAAGGCACAAGACCGAGGACATTAAATACTGCTTTGGATGAGAAAAATTACAATGAACTTGTTGAAAGCGAAAAGGAAAAAGCAGAATTAGATATGATAATCGACCTTGAGCGAAACGATTTGGGCAGAATTTGCCGAGCTGGAACAATTAAGGTTGCCAAAAGACGCGATATAGAGGCATTCGCTACGGTTTTTCACGCGGTTTCCACGATACAAGGCACGTTAAGAGAGAAAATCGATTTTGTCGATTGTTTAAAAGCGATATTCCCCGGCGGCTCGATATCCGGCGCTCCGAAAATCAGCGCAATGAATATAATCAATGAGCTTGAACCGATGGCAAGGGGACTTTATACCGGCTCTATCGGCTGGATAGATTTAAAAGGCAATGCGTGCTTGAATATCGCCATAAGAACAATTATCATAAAGGATAATATCGCTTTCGCCCAAACCGGCGGCGGTATCGTAGCGGATTCAGATGCGCAGGCTGAATGGCAGGAAACACTTATTAAAGCAAAGGCGTTGCTTGCAGGCATAAAAGCAGTTGAAGGGAAATAATGGCACAGAAAGTTTTTTTAAACGACAAAATAATAGAAAACTCTGCGGCGCATATAAATTGTGCTGATGGCGGGTTTTTGTATGGGGCCGGACTGTTTGAAACAATGCGGGCCTCAAATGGTGTTGTATTTGCCCTCGATGACCATTTAGACAGACTTTTTGCAAGCGGCGAAAAGCTGAAAATAAATATTCGAGGAGATAAAAAATTTATCGCTGATGCGGTGTATGAAACTTTAAATGCCAATGAATTAAAAGAAGCCCGAATCCGCCTGACCGCTACAAGCGGGCCGATAAGTGCAGAGAAACCTGAGCCGACGCTGCTTATCACGGCTGTGAATTTTGAGCCTTATCCGAAAAGCTATTACGATAAAGGCATAATGGTTGTATTAAATTCTTACAGGCAAAATCCTGCAGATGTTTTGAGCGGTCATAAGACAACAAGCTATTTTTCAAGAATATCCGCCCTGGCGTTAGCTCATCAGAAACGCGCAGCCGAGACGTTGTGGTTTACGGTTGATGGTCTTCTTGCGGAAGGATGTATCAGCAATGTATTTATCGTAAAAAATTTGGTCCTTTTTACGCCTTCGCTTAAAACAGGCATATTACCGGGGATTGCCAGAAAAACGGTTTTAAATCTGGCGGCCGAAAATTCCATAAAAGCAGAAGAAAAAGAACTTACAATAGATGACTTGCTCGGGGCAGATGAAGTTTTTATTACGAATGTTTGTATGCAGGTCTTGCCGGTGATTGGCATTGAGGCGCATAACGTCGGAAATGCCAAGCCGGGAGCAGCGACTAAAAAAATAGCGGCGATTTATACCGAATATTTCAATGAAAAAGTCGGCTTGAAATAATTGAAAATTGTAGATTTAAGATTGAAGATTTGAGGAACCCCTAAGAGGGACTATTTTTAATTTAAATTCTTCATTCTTCAATTTTCAATCTTCATTATCTTTATGCGTCAAAATTATAGGAGTTTTTAGAAAAATGAAAATTAGTGATATTATACAACAGATTGAAGTAATCGCTCCGCCGAAGTTAGCTCAAAGCTGGGACAATACAGGCTTGCTTATCGGCGATGTCAATTCAACAGTGAAAAAAATTCTGCTGACTATTGATATAACGCAGGATGTTATAAAAGAAGCGAAACAGGCCGGCTGTAATTTTATTATAAGTTATCATCCGGTTATCTGGGACGGGTTAAAGACTGTTTTAAAAGATTCGCCTGTTTACGAGCTTGTCAATTCCGGGATTTCGGTTTATTCGATACATACGGCACTTGACGCAGTAGTCGGCGGGGTAAATGACAGCCTTGCGGAAATTATCGGGATAAAAAATCCGCAGCCCATCGGTGATTTTGTCGAGAGTAACCAGAATAATTACAAACTCGTTGTTTTTGTTCCTGCCGATTTTCTCCAGAAAGTTGCTGAAGCAGTTTTCAAGGCCGGCGCCGGCTGGATTGGAAATTACAGTCATTGCAGCTTTCGCTCATCCGGCGAAGGGACTTTTTTGCCTCTTGAAGGTGCTAAACCTGCGATTGGCAAAAAAGGCAGGCTCGAAAAAGTTGGCGAAATAAGATTTGAGTCGATAGTGCCTGCCCAAAAGATTGCGGATGTTGTAAAGGCGATGAGAAATGTGCATCCGTATGAGATGCCTGCCTTTGATGTTATAAAACTTTACGATTTTGAGGGCAAAATCGGGCTTGGCAGGATAGGTTTTCTCGAAAAGCCAATGCAGTTTAGTGCGATACTGAAAAAAATCAAGACGGCTACCGGCGCCAAAGCAGCAGGGGTTGTTGGAAATAAAAATCGCATAATAAAAAAGGCCGCGGTTTGTGCCGGCTCGTGCGGCAAGTTGATAATGAATGTTATTTCCGAGAAATGCGACCTTTATTTAACAGGCGAGATAAAGCATCATCAGGCCATTGCCGCTCAGGAAGCGGGAGTTACGGTTATATGTCTTAGTCATACGGTTTCGGAGAGATTTATACTTAAAAAAGTTGCAAAAAAGCTACAAAAAAATTTAAAACTTGTCCGCCGGGGTGGAGATGTTAGAATCATCGTCAGCAAAAAAGACAAAGACCCCTTTGAATGGACGAATCCCGTTAGAAAATAGTAAATAAAAATAAATATTTCTAATGGGACTAATTTTGTTTAAAATATCAAAGGTTATGATGAAAAAAGAATTTTCTAACGGGACGAAGGTATGAACGAAGAATTTCACGAAGAAGAATTGACAAATATTGAAGATAAGAGTTTAGCGGCCGCCGAAGACGGCGGCCTTGAAGCTCCGCCGCTTGCGGCGGAGACCAAATCTATAACCACAGAGTCCGTAATTGAGGCGATACTTTTCGCTTCTGATGAACCGCTTTCAGCGGAAAGGCTTATTAATATTGCCGAATTCAACGGCGGTGCAAAGCAGGTTAAAAAGTGTATTGAAACCCTCAATCAGCAGTATCAGCAGACCGGCAGGGCATTTCGGATTGAAGAGATTGCGGGCGGTTATCAGATGATGACATTGCCCGACTACAATATCTGGCTTAAAAAACTCTTGCGCGAACGGGGCGATAACAAGCTCAGTCCTGCCGCGTTAGAGACACTTGCTATCGTTGCTTACAAACAGCCTGTAATAAGGGCGGATGTTGAGGCGATTCGAGGTGTTGCCTGCGGCGAGATGATTCGCTCGCTTATGTATAAAGGTCTTGTCAAGATTGTCGGCAAGGCGGAAATACTCGGCAGGCCGCTTCTTTACGGCACTACAAGGAAATTTCTCGAAGTGTTCGGCTTAAATGACCTCAAAGACCTCCCAAAGGCAGAGGAACTCAAGCAGCCGCAACAGTAAATCTGTTGATTTTTAAAACGTTTTCTGCTATAATTTTCCTATAGGAATGGAGTGATGAAGAAGATGTTTGTATATAGGCATTGTCCGATAACATTGCTGTTATTGGCGGTTTTTTGCGGTAATGTTTACGCTTTGCAGGGTTCAACGGCGGAAAACGGCTCCAATGCTCAGGCAGTTCATGAACTGGGTTGTACCGGACAGGGAATAAATGTCGGGTTGATTAGTGCACGCAACGTCCGGGATACACACGAGGCATTTAAAGATAAAGACCCAAACGACCCGAACAATGTTCATGTTTTCAATTCCGATTACTCCGGAAGCGATGTGAACTATATGGGAGGCTCATTTCCAGGACATGACACATGGGTCGCAGGTATTATCGCAAGCAGAGGCTGGACAGGACATCCTAATGATATCGGCGTATCGCCGGACTGTAATCTTTATTCGGCAAGAGTCGTCAACGATTATAACAGTATATCGACCGGCTATGTCGAAGATGCGTTAGAAGCATTAATTAACACTTATAATTGCAGAGTGCTCGTTACTGCTATAGCATTACCATCGCCCGCATTCGGTGACGCAAACGGTTCAAGTTCCTGGAGCTTAATGTATGATTATTTCGCATATACTAATAATGTTATTTTTGCTTTGGCAAGCGGCAACGGTCCGTCGACTCCTTCTATTTTCGGTGATGCTTACAACGGCATAACAACCGCAGCATTGATTGATGAGCCGAATAATTTTTATCTCAGAGTCGGAAATTTATCAAATTTCGGCCCGACAATTGACGGCAGAAAAAAACCGGAAATATCCTGTCCGGGCAGCAGCCAGACGACGCCTTCTATCGGAAGCAACACGGCCTCTTACACTACCGTCAAAGATGGGGCTACAAGTTTTTCCGTTCCTCAGACCGGCGGTGTTGCAGCTTTGCTGCTCGGATATGCCGACAGCACCACTGAGCCAAATGACGGCCATAATGAGGTTATAAAAGCTGTGATTGTCAATTCGACTTTTCCAAATATACGGGATAAAAGCGGCAATTTTACAGACCCGGCGAATCGGGTATGGGATCCAAATCGAGGTTACGGCCGAATTGACGCTTACCGTGCGTATCTTACATTATCTGCCGGCAAAGTCGCTGCCGGCACACCGATAAATTCGACAAGCGGCTGGGCGTATAATACCCTCAGCGATTCGCAAACACATACATATTTCATAAACGCTCAGCGCAGAGAACGATTAGTCCTGACAGTTACATGGAACAGAGCTGTTACAAGAACAAGAAAACAACCCTCCTGGCCATGGGAATATAAAGATGAAGAGCCGAACAAGTTTAATATAGATATAACTATCAAAGACCCCTGCGATATGGTTGTGTATTCAGAAGCTAACAACGTAAACAATCTCGAAAAAATAGATTTAATCCTTCCTAATGACGGTAATTATACGGTGGTACTGAAAAATACCACTTCGAAAAGCCGCAATTATGGTCTGGCTTTTGAAATTTTGCCGCCGCTTACAGGCGATTTTGATATAGATTATGTTGTAAATAGGAATGATTTAAATCAAATAGCCATTGATTGGCTCAGTGCAGAACCTGATACCGATATAGTCCCTGATGGTATCGTCAATTGGCTGGATTTTACCGAGTTTGCCGACAACTGGCTTAAAGTCGATGCGCGATATTACAATCCATAGAGGTCAAATTAAGGCCCCGATGAGATAGCCGAAGCGGCATCTCACGGGGTAAACCTTCACAATTGTAAGATTAAGGGAAATTTAAAACCGCGAATTCGCCGTGATAAAGTTTGGCGGCATTATCATAAACCCTTGCGGCATCTTCCTCATTGTCGAAATATCCTAAATGTATCTTTTTGCAGTTATAACTTATATATGCGTGCCATTTATTCCTTTCTTTACGGCGACAAACGCCTTTGTATTTTGAACTGCGGTTTTTTACTTTCCGATTGTTATAATTATTCTGGGCGATTGTCGCGAAACGCAGATTGCGTTTAGTGTTGTCGAGGCCTTCGTGATTTCTATGGTCAACGATTTTGCCGGGCGGAGCATTCATAATAACCCTGTGCATTTTAATAAATCTTCCATTGTTAAACTGGACAGCATAGAAACTACCACTTTTGTTTTCAAAAAGCTGCCACGGATACCCGGCCAATTTCTGATAATCGTCCTGGTCAACGATGGTGTATTGATGCTTTGCATCGACGTGTTCGTTTGTAATTAGTTTGATGCGCCGAAACGCAAAGCCGTAATGTTTTTTTCTATAGCGCAGCAAAAAATAAACAACGATGGATTCGATAATAGCCGGAATTTTGACACGAAGGTTAAGATACATAATTAACTCCTTTAAATAAACGGCATCGTTTATTTTCATTTTTGGTAATTAGGATTTATTTAGGATTTAGATATTAGAAATTAGGATTTGAATAAACAGGATATCTTTATACTTATATTTGACTTTTGATTTGAATTAATGGGCTTGGAATTGTGTTTTTCGAGGCAGGATTCGCCGTAACTTCTTTTGCACTAGTAAGTTACTATTATAAAACACAAAATATTAAATTTTCAATTAACTATATGGGTATTTTACCAAATTGATTAACAATTGTCAATAAAAAAAATCATTTTTTTTGTTAAAAAAAGTGATTTTTTTGGTTAGCCCCGACCCCTGCGGTCGGGGGTGTTTACCCGCCTGAGGCGGGTTCCGGCTTTGCCATTAAGCTAACAAATATGGAAGTCTCTAGTATGTGAATAAAAACGATTTAGGAGGTTTTCAAAATATCGACCTCGATTGTTTTGGGCAATCTAGGCACACCAAATCTCCCCAAAAAAGAAGAATATCTTTGTTGAATATTTGTGATATATGGAGGAAGCAACCTGCATAGCCGCTTTTTTTCGATTCCAGAGAAATCTTTTGCTTCAATATTTCGGAAATCAAACTTGACAATCCCGTCTCCTTCTAGCAACCATACGAAAGCTTCGTTAATCTTCGCATTCAAACCAGAAAACGAATATTGCCTTTTCTTCAGTTTTTTCAAATCTGTATTAGCAACCCTGTTTCCCTCGAGTAAATAGACTAATCTAGCTCCAGCTCTTCCCCCCACCGTATCGCATTCAGGTCTAATATTTAAGTAATACTTACCGTTATCCTTAAATATATCTCCGGGCTTAATTCCTTCCAACTTATAGTTAGATAATTCACCGTCTTGAAACATAACTCTTTTGAAAATATCTTTTATTTCTTTCAAAGCAGGTTTTTTGCGATACCTAACAATTATATTTTCATCAACATCCCGCAATGTTATTTTACCAGATATTATCTGGCATATTAATTCGTTAATACAGATATAAGGAATTTCGTTTTCTTCTTTATAATGGTCCCATAGAACTTTTGGCCAACCGCCTTGGCTTCTATTATATAAATCCCAGAATATCTCGTTCCTCGCCTCAAAAAATTCCTTATCCCATGCTTTTAAAATGTATATCGATGGCATTTTATTAATCCATTTATTAATCTCCTTGAACAATCGGCCATACTTCAAGATTTCTTTTTTATTTCTTACATATATAAAATCTTTTCCCTCTTGATCAAAATATAATCCTGCACTCCGTAACTTTGCTAATATATCAGATTCGATATCTGCTTGCGCTTCATTCGTAAATATAAAGATGGGCGCAAAACAATATTTTTTCAGTTCCTTTATAAATTCTATAACTTTCTGTTTAGTATTTGTAACTAATTCTTGTCCTGCTCCTACACCTATAGGCGCTTCAACTGATACAGAATCCATCTTCCAATCGAGAATTATAAAATTCACTGCAAGAAGATTTTGAACGCATTTCTCTGCTGAATCGATGTCTTTAAATTCTGTTGTTGGAATCCCTTTTTCGTGAACTTTTTCAATTATTTTGTTAATGTTATCCTGTTCACCGATTCCATCGTCAATAACAACTCCCACACCCTTTAATAAATCCATATTTACTTCCTCAGATTTAATCTTCAGTTTCGATATCACTAAAATTTATTATAAAATTTGCACCAGACAAAATTTTACTTTTGTCTTTTGTTATAAGATCTACAGAGAAATCATACCGTCCAAGCAACTGTCTTGTTATATACAATCCCAGCCCTCTTCCTCTAACGCCTTTTGTCGTAAAAAATGGTTTGAAAATATATGGTTGATCATCTTTCTTTATCCCCGGACCATTGTCAGCGAAAATGACCTCTGATTTATTTCCGTCCATTACAACCTTTATTGTTTTGTCTTTTCTATCTGCTGTTGTTAACCAATAAACCGCATTATCTATTAGATTAATGAAAGCCTGTAAAAGAATACCCTCAGAGCATTTTACAACAAGGGGCGATCCTTTTTCTTCAACAACCACCTTAATTTTTCTATCTTTAATAGGCACGCTATAGTACAGCTTTACTTTCTCCATAATTTCTTTTATTCTCCAATTTTTGCTATGTCTCCTAGAAGATCTAAATAAAGGTTGAATGCCATGCAATTGATCCTCAATAAATGCAAATTGCCCTCTAACTTTCTCTGTGGTTTCTTTTAACCTTGGAATATCAATCTCCTTGCCTTGCATCATTTCAAAAAGTAGATTAAGCGTTTCTTTGGCTCGCTCCATCATAATCATCAAATCATGAGAAGCGGCATCTACTGTCATTCCAACACCGGCAAGGTCCTCAACGATCTCGACTCTTTCATTTAATACACTTTTTTCTTTGACATAATTTTCTTCGATAAATTTAACCAGTTTTTTGCCCTTGGCGTCTTCTTTGTCTTCTAAATATTTTTTGAGAACATCTATATCGTCCTTAACTTTCTTCTCAGTACCCAATATACCTTCTTCCTCGGCAAGCCTTTCTCTTTTATCTTGCTGATCACTCTTATATTTTTTGAACTGCGTCCTAAGGAATCCTAAAATCCCAAAGATAATTGCTTTAAAATCTTCGTAGCTGTAACCTATATCCATTAACCCTTCACGATTAGTTTTATCCCTTAGGGCAGGGTTGTGTTCATTACTAATTTCAACATAGCCAATGACTTGATCATTACTCAAATAACTCCCCGCCTTAACAGTTCCTCTTTTGATATCAATTCCAAGCCAATCATCAGTAGGATCTCCATAAGGATAAACCCTGACACCATCTCTATAGAGATAGACCCTATGACTTTTAATGATATCCCTATCATCTTTTGATAAAGATGATTCAAGAGAAGCTTTACGGTCAAGATCAAAGACGTAGAATCTAAAACCAAAGGGACCACTTTCTGGCTTTCGTTTCAATTTTCCTTGTTTATCGAAAAATTGTTCTTTCACTTCTTCATCTTCTGACATATCCCTTAAAGTTATCTGCCCTTTTTTCTTACGACCAAGCGTATAATTTACATTACCTTTATCATCAACTCGCCCTTCAATTTTAATCGGAGCCAGTTCTAATAAACCTCTCAAACGCTCCTGTTCTTTCTCAGTGAAATAAGTAGCACCATTAACAACAATATCACAACTAAAATCAGTATTGTTAAATGGAGAAATTAATTTCAAGCAATCATTGAATATTTCTTTGATTTTACTCTCTGTCCAATGTCCTTTTAGATTAGTTACCCTAATAAGGGTCCCATGATTAGGTCTTTTAGTCTTGCTGTTTTTAAATACAATCTCTTTCTGCTTAATGGTCTCAGGCATTCTGATTTCATAGCTATATTCGATATCATCCAAATAAAGCGGTTTATCAGATTTCTGCTTTTTTTCACCTATAAGTTCATCGTCATAAATAGATAAATCGCTCTTCAAATAGACTTCATCTGTATTGTCTTTTTCTGGTCTGGTAAAAATTTCAACAGTCGAGCCAAGTTTATAAACCGCAAACCTACCTATGCCCTTTTCGCCTTGGATAATTCTTCCTTTTTTTGTAGTATCTATGCCTCCCTTTTTCATCAAAAATTTATATGGAGAGGCAGGATTTACCCAAGACTTCTGAATAATATCGAAAGACATTCCAATACCATCATCCTCTATTTCAATTACAGAATTTTTTTTAATTTCCAGATTACCATCTTCATCTTTTTTAAAATTGATAAAGCGTACTTGCGCCCAAGAAGCATCTGCATCATAAGAATTTTTTATAAGCTCCATTAAGGCAACTTTTTCATTTCTAATAAGCTGCTCACCTATCATGGTGATAATGCGAGCATGTGGCCTAGGTTTAAAAATTCCCTGTTTTATCATTACAACTCTCTTTCCAAATTTATAAATGGAATCTTATTTCTTGGCAAAAATGAGATATTCATATTGATATATTCTTCTTTTTCCTCCATGCCCAGCATCCGTAAATTTTCCGGATTCATCCCTATATGGAGTAAAAATTTTTGAAGACAATTTTCTTTTTAAGATTTTTATATATTTAAAACCAATATTTTTTAGCAACTCGACAGTTACTTCTGCATTAGGAATCTTAATATTCTTGTATTCTGTGTTCCCGATTATAATACAGGCATGTTTACCCTTCTTAAGTACACGATACATTTCTTTATAACAACGCGAAAGATCGGAATAATAATTGCTTACATGTTTTGCATGGCTTCTTTCAATATCGCTCAATTTTTGAATGGTTGCTTTCGCCAATTCGCTATCGATATTTCTTTTAGCTTTTTTTCTAGAAGAAGTTCCCACAAAATCTTTTTTGATTTTTTTTATATCATCAGTAAAGTTAAACCATAATATAGAAAGCTGATGCAAATCGGCATATTCGTAGGAAGTAACATAAGGTGGCGATGTAACAATTAAATCAACATATTCACTTGGAAGTTTTATTTTGCGTGCATCCCCTTTTTTCATATGACAGCATATTTCTTGAACTTTTTTTATTTTTATTAAATTAAAAAAATCTTTGTTCCTTTGTGTCATGTAATTTAAATGTTCGGTAAATGCAGAAAATGGCTTTTCTATTATTTTAGTATTATCACGCATTGGCTTAATGCTTCTTGAATACCAGATTGAGCAATTTTTCAGTATATTTGAAAAGCAGCAATTATAAAATCGCCTTGTTTTACTATTTTTTTCTTCTTGAATACAATCATGAATTATTTTTAATTTATTGAATGCAGATGCCTTAAACCAATAGCGTAATCGTTCATTTGCTTTTTCATAGTAATTGCGTTTATCTTTACTACTTTTAATTTTTTCCAATAATAATTTATTATTTTGTTCCAAAAAACATGGTTCTATCTCCTCTGTTTTTGCTTTAGCAATAAGAACTGCAATTTTATTCACATCCAAGCCAATACTTTCACGTCCACTGAGCTTAGATTCAACCAAAGTCGTTCCACACCCTCCAAAACTGTCGAGAACAATATCCCCAGGTTTAGAATATTTAATTATTACTTTTTTTACTAACTGGGGAATAAATTTTGCAGGATAACGGTGATAACCATGTGTTGCATAAAGTGTTTCTTTTCGGCTAATATCAGCAAATGACCAACGTATGTCTGATTTGATAGATTTTAAATCTAAAGTTACTTTATTTCGTTCCATGAGTGCCAATTTAGCCCTTCTATTTTATTATCCTTGACTATTACTTAATATTTATACTTTGTTTGACAGTTGTCATCATCCATAATTTTTCTTTACCCCGTGAGATGTTTCTTGGACTACCTCATTGCATACCTCTTAAACTATCTCATCGGGGCCTCAGTTCATTACATTTTTATAAATTCGATAAAAATTATATCCCTCTTGCTTTCCAAACTCAACCGAAAAAACCGACAACAAATAACCGTTTTTCTGATAACCAATAACTATTTTTCACTTTTAGTTTTTAACTTGCCTCTCAACACCGTTCAGGGCAGGTCAAAACAAGCGAAAAAAGACATTTTGGGTCGTTAAATGCCTCGCTAAACTGCCAAACAGCCTTAAATTATCTGAAAAAAAGTAGATATAAAAAATATTCTGTTGCTATAAAAGGTCAAAAAGGGTATTATTCCACAAATAAATATTTGCGTAATAGGCTGATGAAATAGCATGTTAAGGTAGGATTTTCCGAAGGAACTTTCCGCTAAGTCATCTCTTATTTGGCAGTGTTATTTGAAATTTTTTCCGGAATATCGGCCGGGCGTCCGGCGTAAGCGTTTAATTTAATTTTGAAGGATTTGGTATGAACATTTATGTAGGTAATTTAGCAAGAGAAGTGACGGAAGAGCTGCTGCGACAGACTTTTGAAGCGTATGGCCAAGTCGGGTCTGCAAGCATTATAAAGGATAAATTCAGCGGCGAATCGAGGGGATTTGGTTTTATTGAAATGCCTTCGAAAGATGAGGCTCAGGCAGCCATTGATGGATTGAACGGCAAAGAAGTAAGCGGCAGGGCAGTCAAAGTCAGTGAAGCGAATGAACGAGGCAGCAGAGACGGCAGGGGCGGCAGCAGAGGCGGCCCGCGTCGCGGCGGTTTCGGCGGCGGTGGCGGCAACAGAGGTCCTCGCGGCGGCGGACAAAGTCGCTTTCAGGATTAGAAAGTAAATTCCATATCGTATTGTTTTTGTAATCCCATAAGAGGAGAATGGCTTTTCTGCGCCTATTATAGGCGATTGGCTGTATCATTTCTGTATCCAGAGCTCCAATTTGTTTTTCGTCCCATAAAATTGTTCAATAAATTGTCTGATATGCTTATGATTCGAGGCGCAAGGGCAGACTCTGTTTAAAGTTAAGGCAGATAAGGATATAACCGAATATAGTAATTAAACGGTATGGATACTATGGATTTGGACAGGGGACAAAGTGTTAAAAATGGAAACTAATGACCAGAAGGTAAAAATACCAGTTTTTGTTCCATTAAGCCTGGCGATTTTAATTCTGCTGAGCTTTTCAGTTCTTGGCTCTTACTGGCTGCAACATCGCAACTATGCCGACAGGGTCCAGACGAAAATTGAAGGTACACGTAAGCTTTTCAGCAGGAATATGCTTAAAGATGCGCATTTAATGGACAATACACTCGACTTTTTAAAAGAAAGAACTGACCTGCAGCAGGCCTGGCTCGAGAAAAATCGTCCTCGCCTGCTTGAGCTTTCATCGCCGTTTTTTGAGGATATACGTTCGAAATATAATATAACCCATCTGTATTTTCTCAGTCTCGAGCAGATTTGTTTTTTACGGGTGCATAGCCCGACTCAATATGATGACCTTATAGAGAGAGCTACATTAGATTCGGCAGTGGCCCAGAAAAAGCCTATATGGGGCATTGAGCTGGGCAAGTACGGTATCTTTACGTTGCGCGTAGTCCATCCCTGGTTTATTGACGGCAAATTGACCGGTTACGTTGAACTCGGTGAAGAAATTGTGCATATTATGCCGGCGTTGAAAGAAGTTTTTGACGTTGAGCTTTTTACTGTTATCAAAAAGCAGTATCTTGTCCGCAAAGACTGGGAAGAAGGAACGCGGATGATGGGACGCAGTGAGGCCAACTGGGATTTTTTGAAGGATGAGGTCATAGCGGATTCTACATTTAAAAACCTTTCGCAAAAATCCCTGCAAAGCATAAAGCAAGCTCTTGACGGTGGCGGCAGGTCTTTGTTTGGGATAACAATTGATAATCATAAATACAACGGCGGTCTTGTGGCTTTAGTTGATGCCGGCGGTCGCCATGTCGGTGATATTGTCGTAATAAAAGATGTTACGGATATGGAAGCATCGCTGAGAATATTCTTAACAGTGCTGGCTTCTGTATGGCTTATCGTTGGCTCCGCATTGTGCATTTTGTTTTATGTGTATATACGACGAATAGAGTTGAAATTAACAGGTGTATATACGAGTCTTAATGACCAGATAGAAAAAAGGAAACAGGTTGAGGGACAATTGCGGGATGCCTATGACCGGATGGAGGCTACGGTGCAGGAACGCACTCGTGAATTAAGCAGAGAAGTCGCCGAGCGAACCAAAGCAGAACAGGTGCTGCAGCAGTTTAATGAGGAAATGGGACTTACAGTTGACAGGTTGACAGCAGCCGGCCATGAACTTGAGCAGTTTGCCTTTATTACTTCTCATCATTTAAGAGAGCCGGTCAGAAAAATATCCATATTCGGAAGATTGTTGGCCGATTCTCTGGGGGATAAATTAAGCGGCGACCAGCGGGAGAATCTTGATTTTATGATTGACGGCGCCAGCAGGATAGAGCAGATGATAAGAGGGCTTAAGCTTTATCTTGAAGCATCAGTGGACAAGATTGAATTTGAGGATATCGATTTAAATCTAATTTTGCAGAAGATAAAAAAGTTTGACCTGGCAAATGAGCTTGAGCAGACAGGCGGGACCATTGTGGTGCCTCAGTTGCTGCCTTTGATTAAAGGCCGTTTTGTTCAAATACGCCAGGTTATGCATCAGCTTATAACAAATAGTTTGAAGTATCACAAAAATGATATTCCGCCGGAAATTGTTATACGGGCATATCCGCGGGATAATCAAATGGTTTGCATAGAGGTGGAAGATAATGGCATTGGCATCAAGGAAGAATACCTTAATTATGCTTTTAATCCATTCAAGCGTCTGCACACAGAGCAAAGTTATGAAGGTGTCGGCATTGGTCTGACTATTTGCAAAAAAATCGTTGAGCGGCATGGCGGACAGATTGGTATAAGGTCGATTTACGACCAGGGCACTGTAGTATGGTTTATCCTGCCGCTTGCAGCGGAGGCGGAAGATAAGGCAATGGCCGCTTCGGGCGCAGGGGCCGCAAATTCATAAAATCGGAGCTTGTCTGCTCCTGATTTTTTCTTTTGTCACGGATTTTTTATAAAGTGCAAAAGTTCGATAACGAGCAGCACAAACCAGCCTATTTGCAGGATAAAGAAAGCGATGATCTGCACCCATTCCGCACGGTGTTTTGCCGAGACGGTGAAGTTTTCAACCACTAATGAATAAGTATCTTCCAGTGATTCGAGTTTGCTGCGGATAGTTTTTCTCCAGTCGTCGATTTTGAATTTTGCCGCAGCCAATTCATAAAACCGTGCCGAGTACCAGTCGCCGATGAGTTTTATATCGCGTTCCAACCGCTGCAGTTCCGAAATGGAAATCATTCGTATTTCCATCGTTTCTTTCATTTTTTGTGACAAATCTTTGCCTCGCAGATGCATTTCACCGACCGGAATGTTGTGTACCAACTCCGCCATTCTGGCTAATCTGGCGTCGAGCTGATGGTCAAGGATTCTGTGCCGCAGAAGCTGCAGATTCGCAAGCGTTAGCAGTTCCAAATCTTCTTCGATGTCGCCGATAGGGTCGAAAAGAAACGCACCATCCCAGTCGATTATCGACAAATCATTATTGCCGTATTTTATCCTGCTGCCCAATGTGTACTGCACTTCCTGCGGGTCAAGGTCCAGTATTTCGGATTTCAAAAGTGAAACAATGGCCTCCCTGTGCTTGAGAAACTGGTCCGGGTCTCCCTGATAATTGGTAACGGCAAAAACCGAGTATTCTTCGCTGAACAGCAAATCTCCGCCGTATTTCTGGAGGATACGGTATGAATGGTCGTAAGATTGTTTTTCGAGTGCGAAAACGCCTTCCTTATTAAATATATTTTCCACGTCT
>JAPLMW010000007.1 GCA_026386845.1 Phycisphaerae bacterium | reverse complement strand
AAAAAAAGCCAGAATCCAGAATTTAGTTGAATTCCCAAAGAGGCGTGGTATAATTAATCATGCAGTGAGCCTTTGGATGAGATAGCTCACAAAGATGCACAACCAGGAGATGGCCTGAAAGGCGTCTCATAACATGGATGTCTCACAAGGATGTCTCACGAGGCAAACTGTGAGGAGTTGTGGCAGTGATAAGGAAGAAAAAGATATTTGTGTTCGTACTCCTGTTGGGGGCAATAATATTTCCTATTCACAAAGTTACATCAGCCGAACTTAATAAAAATTCTCCATTGCCGCAGTTCATGTCGGACGTTTACCAGGAAGAGAATGTCTTAATTTCTTTTAACCGCGCATACAGCAAAACAGATAATTATGGAAGTAAATTCTGTATAGAATTAAATGTAAAAGTATTAGCTGAAAACAAAATCATAAAACCCAGTAAGAATGTTTATGGGATTTATATATTAGATAATTTCGGAAATGACCTTAACGTTACAGATATAATTCCCAGATATTGCGACAGTATAAGGCCGCGAGAGGACAAATTATTCGTAATCACATTTAGTATTAAGCCGTTGGAAAACACCAGATATCTTCTGATTCAAATACCAAAAGGAATTTTTGGAAATGTAAATCCTTTTGAGCTTACAATATTTAATACAGGTTTTAAAGGGCCGATTACGAAAGAAGAACGTGACCGGCTGGAATCCGGGACAGGCTCTGACTACTGGCAAAAAGAAAATTCGCGTATTGATTTTACGCCGGACGATGTTCAACGGAAGAAACTTGATAAGATTTTATATGCAGCGATATTTGTCGGGTTGTGTGCTTCCTGTTCTCTTGGGCTGATACTCTTTTGGTGTCTTAAAACGGCAAAAAAAACGATATTGTGTAACCAGTCATTTTTATCCTTTTTTGCTCACTGGTTAAATGAGAACCATTCGCATCTTTTGATTATTTACATACTTTCAGCATTGATTTCTTTAGTTTGGCTGATATTCGGCATTATAATAGTAATAGCCACAAGTAAGATAACTGCTGAAAATATGCTTGAGATTTTATTTTTCCTGTCTTCGTGGGCATTGTTGTCATTCCTCAGTTTTTGGGGGTTATGTGAGATGCTGTACAAATGGCGGGCACTCAATCATTAAATTTATCCTGCTTGCATGCCTGAATAATAATCAGAAATTTTAAATTTTGGTTAGCCCCGCTCATTGGGGGTTATATTTTTGGTGTTATCTTTATGCCACCCCAATCATTCACAATGCAACAGAGCCCCGACAGTTATGGAGGGGTATTTAACGGGGGTTCGTTATCTTTACGTGGTTAGCCCCGTCATCTTAAATTCGACGAAGGCGAATTTGATGACGGGGTTATTTAGCCCCCAGTTGCCTGTCCTGAGCGCAGTCGAAGGATACTGGGGGTTCAGAGCCGCGAACGTTAGTGAGCGGTATATTTGGGGTTTCGTTTAGCCGTCGCCGGTACGGCGACGAGGGTTAGCCCTGCCTCACGGAGTTTACCCCGTGAGATGTGAAGCTATCTCATCGGGGGTGGGGTTTAAACAAAGAAAAGAGTGAAAAATTTTTAATACATTAAAAAATCCAGTTTTTTTAAAAATATTTAGCCCCTCGGCCTTAATCCTGCGTAGCCGGTTTCTTCGTAGCTTTAGCGAAGAAGAATGGCGAAGCAGGATGCCGAGTGGGTTCATCCTGATCTTGGAAGCCTAAAAAACTCTGGGAATCTGACAAACCGCGAAAATAATTTTCCTTGATTTTGAAAAAGAGGATGATACAGTAATTTTTGAGAGACATTGAGGAACTATATCAAAAATGAAAAGTTTTTGGAATGAATATTTAAAGTAAAAGGATTTTAAATAAGGAATAATGATGTTCTGTGTGCATCCATTTATAAATACACCTGAAGATTCTGCCGTTGTTTGGCGATACATGTCCATTGATAATTTTCTTTTTTTAGTTACTAATTCTAAACTATATTTCTGTCGGCCTGACAAATTTAAAGATCCGTGGGAAGGTGTATGGCCAAAACCGATTATTGATGGAGTTCGTTCTCAAGAATTTGGGGAGAAATACCCGGGATTTAAAGGAGATGCAATTATAGGAATGAGTGAAACTTTTAAAAGAGGAATATATCTTAATTGCTGGTATTGCAGATCACATGAATCAGCAGCAATGTGGGACCTATATGGAAAATCAGGCGCTTCTATAGCAATTAAATCAACAATAGGAAAACTTAAAAAAGGAATTATATACAAAAATAACTTCTTCATTGGAAAGGTTGATTATATTGATTATGAAAAAGATACTGTCGATGAATTGAACTTCCTCTTGCCTTATTTTATAAAGAGAAAAAGTTTTGAACATGAACAAGAGGTAAGATTATTGATCATTTATATTCCTGAAAAAGACTTGAAAGATGTGAAAAATTCGCAAGATGAAATATTAGCAACCATTGATTTTAAAACATTAATTGATAATGTTTACGTTTCTCCTTCAGCTCCATCCTGGATGAAAGAAGTAATGCAGAATATTCTCGACAAATTCGGTTACGGTGAAATAGTTGTTAAGCAGTCAAATTTATATGAACCGCATGTTTACTAATGGATTTAAAAATCAAAATAAAAACATAAACCATTGATTTTTTTGCATTAATTGTTTAAGGTGAACGGCGAAAGATTTTAAGGATTAAAAAATGTCAGACAATTACGATG
The DNA here is from genome assembly GCA_026386845.1 of Phycisphaerae bacterium. GTDB lineage: Bacteria > Planctomycetota > Phycisphaerae > Sedimentisphaerales > UBA12454 > JAPLMW01. The sequence continues at coordinate 22,519 of JAPLMW010000007.1, read as the reverse complement.
TTCAACAAGTTTGTGAAAATGGGCACCAGATCACGGGATGTTATAATGCTAAACCAGAAGATCGGCAGAAATTTTGCCAAAATTGTGGAGCACCAACAATTACTAGATGTCCAGATTGTGACGCGGATATTAGAGGTGCAAAATACGAATATATTCAAAATTGGATTGATGCAAGAAGGGGCAGTTCAAGATTTCAGCAATTGACCTATCCTAATGTCCCTTTATATTGTCTTAGTTGTGGCAATCCATATCCTTGGACAAAGAATAAAATTATAACGGCAATTCAGATGTTAACAGAAAATGAACAATTAGATGAACAGGAAAAGAAAACTATTGAACAAGACATAAATAATATTGCAAAAGATGTCCCTCAATCCGAACTTTCAGCAATGAGGATAAAACGTATTTGGGAAAAGTATGGGCCTATCGCTTATGAAGCTATAATGGAATTTGCAAGTCGGACAGCAGCCAAAGTATTAAAGGGATAATAATAGGATTATTGCAACAGTTGAAAAGTTTTTGAATTGATTGCCGCCGCACCACCGCGGTTTATTCTTATCCGGCTGTCATTACAATCTTCTTTCCATGGCAGCCTTAATCAAAGGTTTAACGTTTGCCAAATCATCATCACCCTTGATCGGATACTCGGTCCATTCATCATCGGCGTTAAATGTGCTAATCAAGTAGTGTTGACGTCGTGGATGAAGATAGGCAAATACGTGACCGTTCACCTTCATGGAGATAGCATACTTTATCGCGTCAAGCGAGATATTCCCGGGCTTCCAATTTTTGATCTCCTCTAAAAGAGCCGCGACTTTAGATCGCACTGCGGTATCTGTAATATATGCCAAGTGATCATCGAGATGAGTAATCTCGATAATCTCCGGAGGGGCGGAAATTGGTTGCTCGGTGAAAATGGGAACAATGTCATCTTCCTTATCGAATTTCAGACAGTTGAATGTGAACAGGGTAATTGGAACATCCAGCCATTTGCATCGATTCACGAGCGTTTGTGAGAAACTCGGTGCGATGAGAAACAAACGGACTTGCTGGGTTGGATCGATTGATTGGTCTTTGTATAGCCGAGCAAACGACTCAACGTGCGTTGTAACATAGTCATAATAGTCAAGCCCCTGCAGCAGCATCCCGTCATCCTGCACAACCTTTAGTTCCGCAACAATGAGAGATTTGCCGCTGTCCACCATGAAAACATCCAGCCGACCGCCTGCCGCTGGTTTCTGGTGATCTATGTAAACCAATCCTTCTTCGATCATTTCAGTGTTTCGGCGAACAAGATCCTCAAGCTCCTGCTCTGTAATATCTGCTTTCCTGTATTTTTTCATAGCCTTGTCCCTCTGATATAATCTATATTTAACCGTACCATTACTTTTATTCTCCGTTTATTTATTCTTGCCCGCCTCTAATAACTGAATACCAATTTTCAATCTTAAATTTTCAATTTTAAATATTATATTTTCCGTTCATTGTATAGATTATATGCAATAACCCCGCCGAAAACAAGTAAATTTGTAGTATTATGGCTCGTCCTAATTTTTATATTTTATTTTTGATATTTGATTTTTCTGTCAAAACCTCGGCCAATTCAAATAAAAAATCTCCCTGTCGCGTCGTAGCTTTAGCGAAGACGGATATTCTCCAGTTTCTCTATCTTCCAATGGTGATAACGTATAGGTGTAGGTTTTCTGTTTCAGCGAGGGCGAAGCCTCAAATTCAAAGCTACGGGCCGACGGCAAGCCTGCCCTGAGCGCAGTCGAATGGGTGGCTTGTAAGTAAGGCTCGGAGTTTTGAATTCAGAATACCTATAATTTCTTGACTTTAAATCCCGCCGAAAACAAATAAATTTATGGAATCGTGTCCCGTCCTAAATTTCTTATTTTTTATCCCTATCCGCCATAAGTTTACTGACGGCGGATGTATTTTTTATATTTTATTTTTTATATTTGATTTTTCTGTCATAACCCCGGCCAACGCAACCAAAAAACAAATTCTCCTATCCTCTTAATATATGAAAAGATTAATGCCCTTTTTGCTTTAAGGATGCGTCGCGCAGCGGCAAAAATTCAGAATGTTGTGCCGGCGTCAAGCCTGCCCTGAGCGCAGTCGAATGGGTGGCTTGTAAGCAAGGCACACGTTTTGAATTTGGTGTCCCTAAGGGACGCCTTAAAGCAAAAAACGGAGTAATACCTATAATTTCTTGACTTTAAATCCCGCCGAAAACAAATAAATTTATGGAATCGTGTCCCGTCCTAAATTTCTTATTTTTTATCCCTATCCGCCATAAGTTTACTGACGGCGGATGTATTTTTTATATTTTATTTTTGATATTTGATTTTTCTGTCATAACCCCGGCCAATTCAAACAAAAAATCTCCTTTTCCTAAACCTTAACCTATTCTGTCGGAGTTTACCCTGTGAGATGTCTTTTAGACTATCTCATCAGGGTGTTTTGTTTCAACAAAGGCTGATTTTTCAGCCTGTGGACAAAGCAAACCAGCTGGCACAAAAACCCTGTTTTGAGCAAAGCCTTTGCTTTGAACACAAAGAACTCCGGAACATCGGAGGACTTGTTGAAACAAACTGTGTTAATCCGTGTCAAATAAATCGGTGTAATCAGCGTACCTGTCCTGAGCTTTGCCGAAGAATCTGCGTTTAAAAATTCGTGTCCATTCGTGTGAATTCGTGGTTAATTAAATCCGAATAATCCGTGAAATCTGTGGTTAATTTCACGATATAAATCCTTGACTTTAAACCCCGCCGAAGCGGAGAAATTTGAGCAGGTGAGCAGTTGAGCAGGAGAGCAAAAAAACGTATAATTTCTTTGACAAAAAAGGAGTATTGGAATACACTTTACAGCTTCAATATTACCGTAATTTTTGATATTTAACGACCAACTATAACTATTTGCCAGAAAAGGATTTATGGCTGAAACAAAATATAGAATTTTATTCCTTTCTAATCGCGGATTACACAGATTACATTGATATATATTATTTCTGTGAAATCAGCGTAATCAGTGATTAATTTTTGAGTTAAAAACTATGGAAGAACCAAAAAAGACCGAACGAATAGAAGAAATGCGAATTCTTGATGAGATGAAGAATTCGTATATGAATTACGCGATGAGCGTAATAGTTTCGCGTGCTTTGCCGGACGTGCGGGACGGCTTGAAACCTTCACAGAGGCGGATAATGGTTGCGATGAACGACCTCAATCTCGGCCCGCGCAGCAAGCACAGAAAATGCGCCAAAATCGTCGGCGATACAGGCGGAAATTATCACCCGCATGGCGACCAGGCGACTTACGGCACGTTGGTGAGGCTGGGGCAGGATTGGAATATGCGGCATTGTCTGGTTGACCCGCAAGGGAATTTCGGGAGTATTGACAATGACCCGCCGGCGGCGATGAGATATACGGAAGCACGAATGTCGGCAGAAGCGATGGAGATGCTCGAGGATTTGAATCGGGACACCGTTGATTTTGTGGCGAATTATGATGAGACGAGAACCGAGCCGACGGTTTTGCCTTCGAGGTTTCCAAATCTAATAGTTAATGGCTCCACAGGTATTGCGGTAGGTATGGCGACGAATCTTGCGCCGCACAATTTAGGCGAGGTTTGTGAGGCGCTATTGATGGTAATAAAGGACCCGAATTGCGGGTTTAAAGATATAATGAAGGTTTTGCCCGGCCCTGATTTTCCGACAGGCGGAATAATTTGCGGCAGAAGCGGTATTCGGCAGGCCTTTTCGACCGGCAAGGGACATCTGACTGTAAGGGGCAAGGTTGATATCGAGGAGCATAAAAAAGACCGCAAGAGCATCATCATCACAGAAATTCCGTATATGATAGTCAAAACGGCGATAGTTTCGAAAGTCGCCGAGCTGGTTGAGGCGGGAACTCTGACTGAGGTTTCGGATGTGCGAGATGAGTCGGACAGGAATGGGATGCGGATAGTTGTAGAACTGAAAAGAGACGCGGAAGAACAAATTGTCCTTAATAAACTGTATCAATATACTCCGCTTCAATCGACCTTCGCGATATCGAATGTAGCGCTTGTAAATAACAGGCCTGAAACACTCAATATCAAACAGTTACTCCAATTGTTCATCGACCACCGCAAAGAAGTAATCCGCAGACGAAGCAGATTCCTGCTGGCCAAATGCCGAAACAGGGCACATATTCTCGAAGGACTAATCCTGGCTGTAAGCGATATTGACGAGATAATAAACCTTATAAAGAAATCGCCTGACGCGCCAACCGCAAAACTAAACCTTATGAAAAAACCGCTGCGGCTGGCGGAATCGGCAACACTGCGAAAACTGCTGCCGGCTAAGGGGCAGGCGGAATTTGTAAAACGAGCAAGCTCTGAAGACCAATTTTTGACAGGGCCGCAGGCTGACGCGATTTTGAGTATGCAGCTTTCGAGACTGACCGGTCTTGAGATTGAAAAACTCGGGCAGGAATACGCGGCACTTGTTGAGGAAATATCGGGGTATGAAGCAATCTTAGCGAGTGAGAAACTTGTGTTAGATATAATCACCGAAGACCTCTACGAACTAAAGGAAAAATACGCGGATAAACGCAGGACAGTTATCGCTGAAGAGACTGAGGATATCGATATCGAGGATTTAATCGCAGATGAGCAAGCGCTTGTTACGGTAAGTCATAGCGGATATGTCAAACGAATGCCTGTGGATACCTATAGGAAACAAGGACGGGGCGGCAAAGGCGTTATCGGGTCGGATACGAAAGAAGGAGACTTTATCGAATCGCTGTTTACGGCGTCAACGCACGATTACCTGATGGTGTTTACCAATAGGGGAAAATGCTACTGGCTCAAAGTTTATAATATTCCGCAGCTTTCGCGCCAGAGCAAGGGCAGAAGCATCGCAAACCTGCTGAATTTGGGCGACCAGAAGGTAACTTCGATTATAAACGTCGATAAATTCGACGAACGAAATATCGTAATGGCGACGCGCGACGGGACAATCAAAAAATCGCCGCTTGGGCTTTACGCCAACCCGCGAGCGAGCGGAATTATCGCGATAAAACTTGAGCCGAGCGACGATTTAATCGGCGTTGCACTGACCAGCGGCAAAAACCATATCATTCTCGGCACAAAAGACGGTATGGCGATTCGATTCGATGAATCACAGGCAAGACCGATGGGCAGGGGAGCGCATGGCGTAAGAGGCATAAAACTGCGCAAAGGCGATTGCGTTGTAGATATGGTTATCGCTGAAGAAGCGGCTACTGAGGGGCAGGCCCCTTCGACTGGTTCGACAAGCTCACCACAGGCAGGCTCAGGGCAGGCGGCACTGCTTACAATTTGCGAAAACGGACACGGCAAGAGAACTACGCTCGAAGATTACCGAGCGCAGGGCAGAGGCGGAATAGGACTAATCAATATCAAGACGAGCGAACGAAACGGCAGCGTTGTTGCGCTTAAAGCTGTGAGGGACGAAGATGATATTATGATTATGACGGCAAACGGGATTATTATCCGCACAGGTCTTGAAGAGATACGTGAAATCGGCAGAAATACGCAGGGCGTGCGACTAATTAAACTCGAAGAAAACGATAAAGTAGTAGCGGTCGAACGAGTAGTTAAAGAAGAAAAAGATGAAGGCACTTCATCTGATGTGCCGCCAGAACAGCAGCAAGAGCCGGATGAGGCAGCGGAAGAACCGCCGGTTCAGGATGAAGAAAATACTTAGCCACGAAGGCACGAAGACACAAAGAAGTAAGGATGTAAAGAAATAAGGAAGTAAGGAAAAAAGAACGTCGAACGCCGAACGATTGAGGTTAGAAAGCAAAAAACCATAGATACAGATTTGATTGTTTAAATAAATGTTACCAGCATATTTATTTTATGCCGTTTATATTATTGTTTTGGCAATTACCCCAATTATTGTCCGTACCTACAAAACAAAAAATCATTTTCGTCTTTGGCTGTATATTCTTCTTCCACCATTTTTAATAGTACCTTTTGCATTGGTTCCAATCCGTGACCCTATGATTCTTATGGAGTGGCTTGCTATTTTCCCCTTTTTATTGGGCTCAGTAATTTTCCTTTTCATAAGAATTTATTCCATCCTATTTAAGCCGCATGATAAATTAATTAAAATTAAGCTTATAAGACCGATTATAACAATTTTAATTTTTGTTTTTGTCTTTAAATACCATAAAACTTCCAAGCATATGGCGAATTTGTATGCTATCGAACTTGCACAAAAGATTCAGGTCGTATGTGATGTTAATGGTTTGTGCCCAGAAGCCTTCGCTAATTGGGAAAATGAGAGGGGATTTCGTGATGAGCCTAATTACTTTTCAACTTCAATTGATAAGTTGGCAATCCCATACTACATTTCCTATCATCCATCTAAAGATAGAAAGAGCTTTTCCTTATATCTCAGTCATGGTTTTAATATGGGAATAAATTTTGAGGGAGGTATAGACAAAAAACTAAAAGCCACCTATTCAGATGAAGGCGGGGAATGTGATTTCCCAATTAAGTAAAGGCAATTGAACTGCAAATCGGTGTGTGACAAATTTTCGGTTGAGGTTGAAAAGGAAAAGAGATATAATTTTGGCAAATCCGCCGTCCGTCTTCGTCAAAGGCTTCGCCGCGACGCTACGCGGATTTTGGATTTGAAATTTGACAGGAAAGAATAGGATAGATGGAAAAGACGATAATAGTAAAGCTTCATAAGGATTTTGAGCAGAGTGGGAATGACCCTGCACCACAGGGGTGCAGGTTAACCAAACCCCGTCAATGTCCGCCGGAGGCGGATAAATATTGGCGGGGCTAACCGAATATAAAATAGATTCCCGCCTTTGCGGGAATGACTCGCCGCCCTAAATGGCGGCGGCTAAATGGACCCCGTCATCATCTCCGCCTTACGGCGGATATAAGATGACGGGGCTAGCCCTCGTCGCCGTGCCCTTCGACTTTGCTCAGGACAGGCCGGCGACGGCTAAACGAACCCTGCCATAGTGATGGCAGGGCTAACCAAAAATCAAAACCCCCGGTAAAACCGGGGGCTAAATACTTTTTCAATATAATAAAGTCAATGGCGAAAAAACAAGAGATAAAACCGATATATGTTATAGCCGGGAAGGATGGATTTCTCGTTAAGAATGAGTGCGAGAGATTATTAGACGAGTTAATCGAGCCGGAGCAAAGAACGACCGGACTTTGGCGGGTCGAAGGACGCGATACCCCGATTACAAATGTGCTTGATGAGCTGCGGACACTGCCATTTTTTGGCGAGCGGCGGGTTGCGGTTATAGAAAACGCCGACAAGACTATTTTAAAGAAACAAGCAGAAGAGGAAGGCGGCGACACTTCGACTACGCTCAGTGCAGGCGAATCGGAAGAGCCGAAAGAAGGCGCTGATGAAACCGCTTCCGTTAATCGCGCGATTCTCGAAAGATATTTCGATAAGCCTTCCACAAGCGGCGTTTTAGTGCTGACTGTTTCATCGTGGCCGAGCAATACCAGATTAGCGAAGAAATTGGGGCAATTCGGCAAATTGATAACGGTCAGCGAATTGAATTCAAATTCTCTGATTTCCTATATACGCAATTATGCCAGAGACCAGCATAATAAGGAAATATCATACAACGCGGCGCAGGAGCTTATCGAATTTATCGGCGAAGAGCCGGGGATGCTGTGCAGCGAAATAGATAAACTTGCCGCTTATAGTAATTCGGCGAAAATGATAACAGAAAAAGATATTGAGGCTGCCAGCGGGCATAATCGTATCTTCGGAGTGTTTGAGGTGATAGATTCGATGACGGCGGGCGATACCGGCAAGGCTCTTGAGAAATTTCGCCTGATGTTCCAATCCGACAAGAAGGCGGAATATACTGTTTTAGGGGCGTTCGCGTGGCATTTTCGCAGGATGTTCAGCGCATCGGCAATGCTTAAGAATGGGCAGGGGGCAGAAACGATAGCAAGAAAACTGCGTATCTGGAACAGCGACGGATTTTTCGGGACGCTGAGAAAGATGCCGCTTGAAAGAATCGGCAGTTGCCTGAAACGGCTTGCCGAGATAGATTATGACGTTAAGACCGGCAGGGCGACTGCGGAGACGGCGATTGAAACGATGATTGTAAACCTTTCAGAAAAATAACCCGCCGTGAAACGGCGGGCTAAATATTTTAAATACCCCGCCTCAATCCGCCGTCGCTAAAGGCTATGGCGAGACAGGGCGGCGGGGGCTAAACTTGGAATTTATGGCAGAAGAAAAACGAGAAAGAAAACGGAATAAGCGCAAGCCGACGATTGTTGAGCAATGGCTAGTTTATGTTCTGCTGAGGATTTTTCTGTTCTTTGTTTTTCTGTTCCCCGTTGAAAAGGTGCTGAAGTTCGCGTGCTTTTGGGGCAAAGGTTTCTGGAAGCACTATCATCGCGGCAGACAAAGGGCGATAGATAATCTAAAGGCAAGTTTCCCGGATAAAGACGATGCCTGGATAGAGCAGACGGGCATAAGGAGTTTTGAGCGTCTTTTAATGCTTGCGGTGGATGTGATTTTTATCCCCCGGCTGGTAAAAAAAGAAAACTGGGAGCAGTATTCTTGCTATAAAAATGTCGAACGGGTTAAGTGGATGATGGCAGGAAAGCAGCCTATGCTGCTTGTTACCGGCCATTACGGTAATTTTGAGATAATAGGCTATCTGTTAGGCGAATTCGGGTTCGATATTTACAGCATCGCGAGACCGTTCGATAACAGATTCCTTAATAAATATCTCTACGATGTCCGCCAGCGGAGAGGGCAGAAAATTATCGACAAAAAAGGCGCGGCAGAGCAGATGGAACAGATTATCCGGCAGGGTTCGACTTTGTGTTTTGTCGCAGACCAGAACGCTGGGAAAAAGGGAGTTTTCGTTGACTTTTTCGGGAGAAAGGCGAGCACATATAAAAGCATCGGCCTGCTGGCTATTCAATATAATCTGCCGATAGGCGTCGGGGTGAGCAGAAGAGTAGAAAACCGGTTCTTTTTCGAAATAGAAATGGCCCGGCTTATAATGCCTGAAGAATGGAAGGATAAAGAAGACCCGCTGCTGTGGATTACGCAGGAATATACAAGGGCCTTTGAAGATTCGATTCGCAAAGACCCGACACAGTACTGGTGGATTCACGATAGATGGAAAACAAGACCAAGAGAAGAAATTAAAAGTTAAAAATGAAAAATTAAAAATTGCGGAATCCGCCAAAGGCGGATAAGATATTCTTATATCTGTATCTATTGATGCAGACAAGTTTGAACGGAGTATCTTTATGAGTGAAACACAGAAAAGTTGGGAACATCGGCTTGGCAAGCCTACTGATTCTCTGGCAATTGATTTTGTTGAGTCGTTATCTTTCGACAAGCGGCTGTATAAATATGATATTGTCGGCTCGATTGCCCACGCGGAGATGCTCTGTGAGAAAAAACTCATAACCAAAGAAGAATTCAAACAAATCAAAGAAAGTTTGATTGAAATTTCGCATCAGATAGCAGAGGGCAAATTCAAGTTCGATAAAACTTATGAAGACATCCATATGGTGATTGAAGCTGCATTGATTTCGAAAATCGGCGATGCCGGGAGGAAACTGCATACAGGAAGAAGCCGAAACGACCAGGTTACAACCGATATGCGATTATGGATGCGCGACGAAATAGAGATTATTCAAACTAAGATTGCCTTGCTGCAAAAGGCATTCGTGAAACTTGCAGAAAAATATGTAAATGAGATTATGCCGGCATATACACATTTGCAGCGGGCGCAGCCTGTTTCCGTTGCGGCATATCTTTTAAGTTTTGTCGAGCAACTCAACCGCGATAGTCTGCGGCTGAAAAACTGCCGAGTTCTTTTGAATCTTTCGCCTTTAGGCAGTGGAGCGATAGCAGGCTCGACACTCCCTTTAGACAGAAAGCAGACCTGCAGCCTTTTAGGCTTTTCGGATATTACCTATAATACAATTGACTCGGTGTCCGATAGGGATTTCTGCGCGGAGTTTATCTTCGACTGCTGTTTGATTAGTGCGCATCTGTCAAAACTGGCTGAAGACTGGATTATCTTTTCGACGACAGAATTTGATTTTATTCGCATTGACGACGCTTTCTGCACATCATCGAGTATGATGCCGCAGAAGCGCAATCCTGATATGCTTGAATTGATTCGCGCCAAAACTGGAGCCATTTATGGTTCGCTTATGGCGATTCTGACGATATTAAAAGCGCAGCCTTCCGGTTATAACCGCGACCTGCAGGAAGATAAACGGCACGTTTTTAACGCCTCGGATACGGTAGAAGCCTGTATTGATATGGCCTGCGCGATAGTTGAGAACACGACATTTAATACTGCGAAAATATCCAGCGGACTCGATAAAGGTTTTCTGGACGCAACGGCGATGGCGGAATATCTTGTTAAGAAAGGTATGCCGTTTCGCACCGCGCACGGTATTGTCGGCTCTCTTGTCGCCCAGTGCGAAAAGGAGGGCAAAACTCTTGCCAATATTTCAATTGAGCAGTTCAAAAAATACTGCGAATTGATTGACAATGATGTTTACCAGTATTTAGGCAGCAAAAATGTGGCGGCTTCATACGCAACTGCAGCGGGGGCGACGCCGGCGCAAATGGCCGAGCAGGTAAATTACTGGAAAAAACAGTTAGCAGAACGATGAGCGGCGGCGAGACTGAACTTGTTCAATACTTTGCGGCCAAGGGCAAGCTTAATCGGGCGAAATTTCCCATCGGAATCGGCGACGATATGGCGCAAATCAAACTGCCGAGGGGCAATTCAGTTCTTATCACAACGGATATGCTTCTTGACGGGGTTCATTTCGATACTAAAGAAGCGAGTCTTGAGCAAATCGGCTATAAGTCAATGGCAGCAAGCTTGAGCGATTGTGCCGCGATGGCGACAATACCGCTGGCGGCAGTTGTTTCGGTAGCTTTGCCGAGGAATTTCGGCGCCGCGAAACTTAAAAAACTGCACAAAGGCATACTCATCGCAGCGAAAAAATATAACTGCCCCCTTATAGGCGGCGATATGACGAGCTGGCGCAAACCCTTGGCGGTAAGTGTTGCAATGCTGAGCGTGCCGGGGAAAACAAAACCTGTCAGACGAAGCACAGCGAAAACCGGCGATGTAATTTGTGTAACGGGAACTCTTGGCGGTTCGATTGTAAAAAAGCATCTGGAATTTGAACCTCGTCTCAAAGAGTCGCTTATGATTGCACAGGGGGGCGCTAATTCGATGATGGACATAAGCGACGGTTTAAGTACCGATTTAAATCATATATGCAGGTTAAGTAAAAAAGGTGCGATAGTTTATGCCGACAGGATTCCGATTACCAGAAACGCAAAAGGATTAATCGCCGCTTTGAAGGATGGAGAAGATTTTGAGCTTCTGTTTACGATGCCGCAGGGGAAATTTGGACGTTTGAAAAAACAATGGCGATTTAAAATTAAACTTACCGTCATAGGTAAAATTGTCGCCGGTTCTTCTGTGAAAATAAAAATGCCTTACGGGAAAGTTGCTGAATTACTGCCGGCAGGTTTCGACCATTTAAGAAAAACCAGATGAAGACCATACAAGTTATTTCCGACTCTGTCGCAATGACCTTTGAGACAGGCAAAAAAATCGGTTCGTTGCTTGAAGGGGGGAAGGTTGTTTGTCTTGTTGGGGCGCTCGGCAGCGGCAAAACGACACTGATAAAAGGCATAGCGGCAGGTGCGGGAGCGGGCAAACCTGAAAATGTAAATAGTCCGACATTTGTAATCGTCAATGAATATAAAGGCAGATTCAATATTTTTCATATCGACGCATACCGGATAAATACAATCGCAGAATTCGAGTCGCTGGGTTTCGAGGAGTTTATCGGGCCTGATTCCATAGTTCTTATCGAATGGGCCGATAAAGTTAAGCAGGCACTTGAAGGTCTGAATTGTATTCATATCGAAATGCGGCATAACGGTGAGGAAAGCCGAATAATCAGGCTTTACGGTCTGAAAAATGCACGAGCATTAAAGTTTTAAAAAACATCAATTTTGCATACCATATCTTTATATCTTATACTTTAACCGGCAATAGGGTTGCAATGCGTACCCGTGTTGCCGTATTGGAAAGTGAAAAAAGCGTAATCTTATGGGGCGTTGTAAAATGGGATTTTAGCCAGAAAGGCCGGCAGAAAAAATTAGTAAGTTAAGCTCCTGCGCTGCTTAACCGATAGCAGTTGCAGGCGAAGATTGTATAGTAATGAAAAAATGAAATTTTATCCTTAACTAAGGAGAAGAAAAAATGAAAAAGAGAAATGGTTTTACATTGGTCGAAATTCTGATTGTCGTGGTCATTCTCGGCATTCTTGCTGCGATAGTTATACCGCAGTTCAGCGATGCGAGCACGGAGGCTAAATTGTCGAGTCTGGTCAGCGACCTGCAGACAGTCCGTTCGCAGATTCAACTTTACAAGATTCAGCACACCGACGCACTGCCTACCGCAGGCGGCCTGACATTTGCTGTTGCAATGACGAGCTACACAACCGTTGCCGGTGTACTTGCTACCACTCAGGCTCCGGGTGTAGGCGTTTACGGTCCTTATCTGCAGCAAATACCGAAGAATCCGTTTAATGACTTTTCTACAGTAACTGAGGGAGCAACTACTCCAGCTTCGGCCACCGGTCTTACCGGCTGGTATTTCAACACGACTACGGGTGCTTTCAATGCTGACGACAGTGTCACCGCTACTCCTGCCCACAATACTCTGTAGGCTTGGATAAATCTGAAGGCGAAGCTCCGGCGTTATTAATGTCGGAGAAAAGATACAGGCTGGTTGGCTTAACTAAATGTGGGGGCCGACCAGCCATTTTTTTTAGCCGCCAAGATTGCAAAGGCACGAAGTTAATTGAAGATTGAACACTTAAAAGCAACTGTAAAAAACGAAGGTTTCACTCTTGCTGAGGCGATGATAGCGCTTGTGATTCTTTCAATAGCAGCGGCGGGGCTGCTTTTGCCTTTTGCGTCAAGCGCCGCGGTTCAAGAGCAGGGCTGCAATCAAACAATCGCCGCGAAACTGGCATCCGACCTTATAGAACAGATTATCAATACCGATTTCAATCAGATAGTTTCCACTTATGGCAGTTATACCGAACTAAAAGGACAGGTAAAAAATGCAAACGGAGTTGTATTCAGCGACCCGATTTACTCTGATTTCAGCAGACAAGCAGTCTGTGGGTATATTTATGTATCACAGCAGCAAAATACAGGAACGCCTTGTTTTGTCAAGATAACGGTTCGAGTTTTCTATAATGGTCTTAAACTGGCTGAGGTTGTAAGGCTCAAGAGCAAATAAAATGAGTTAAAAACTAAAAGTTAAAAGTGTAAAACTGTGGAATCGGCCTAACGGCCGATGAATTTTTATAAAAACAGTTCTGCCATAGGCAGTCCAAAACTCAAAACTAAAGACTAAGAACTCAAAACTTTTTTGTGTTCGTTCTCCGTAAGGAGTCCCAAGGACGTGGTTGGTTAAAAAAGGTGTGAAAGTGTCAAAGGTTAAAAAAGGTTTTACACTCGCCGAATTGCTTATGGCAATATGGGTGATGAGCATAATCCTTGCCGCTGTGGCGGCATTGTCTTTTGCACTCGGCAGCGCAAATGATTCCGCGGATAATACTTCAGATATTTACAGCAGAATAAGATATACGACTTTGCGCATCAACGAGCTTATGAGAAGCAGCAAACTGATATGCGCAAATTCCGGCACCAGCGTGGCAATATGGCAGGCGGACTATAATGGGGATAATAAGATAGAACCCAACGAAATAGTTTATCTTGAAACCGGCGGCAGCAGCCTGAAAATAGTTAGTTTTCAGCCAACACCGCTTGCAGCAAGTCAGACACTATCGCTGGCAGATGTAGCCAATGGCCAAGCCAGGACGTGGCTGAATGCAAACTGCCAGGTGAACTCTGTCACTTTGATTAATAATTGTAATAGTGTTTCTTTTTCGACCGACCGCGGGCCGCCGTTTACCAAGCAGTTGAAAATCTTTTTTAGCGTCAACCAGGACGGCATCGCCCGAAATTATCAGATAACCGATGGTGTTCGCTGTTATGCCGACTATCTGCTTGATGCAAGCGGTCAAATTGACCCGGTTGATGACGATATATGATAAAATCCAAGAAATATAAACACAGTAAAGGAATGGTTCTTCTGATTATCCTGCTGCTCGTAGCGGCGATAACGATTATAGGTCTGGGATTTATAGTGCGCGGGGATACGGAACTGCTCTGCGGACAAAATATGGAACTCAGAGCCGATATGGATAGTCTTGCGGAATCCGGGCTTGAGCACGCCAAAGGGCTTATTATGTATCCGCAGGATTTGGCCGGGGAATATTGGACAGGGGCGATATCGCAGCAGACTTATGTAGGCCCTGATTATTACGATATAAACGTAACCAAACTTTCAGAGTGCGACTGGCAGATAACATCGACAGGATACAGACAAGTCGGCGGAAGCAGGGCTTCCCAAAGCAGCCTGACTGCCAAAATGAGACTCGACCCCGATGTGGCATTCTGGTCGGGGACAGGCGTTTCGCTGAGTCCGGCGGCGAATATAACGGGCGATGTGTATTGCAACGGCGTTTTAACCAATTCGGGTACGATAAACGGCGATTGTTTCGCTGATTCGCTTGCGGGTAATGCAATATCCGGTCAGACGAAAGCCAAAACGGATTTGCAGCTCAGCAGGCCGACGATTAACTGCAGCATGCTTACCTCAAACTTCTCAACGCAGACATTAATAGTAAGCAGTCTTAACAACACGAATGAAAACGACACAACGACGCAGGTTTATTACAGAAACGGCAATCTGGAAATCAAGAAAAGCGTCATAATCAACGGCTGTCTTGCGGTGGACGGCAATCTGACGGTCAGCGACATATCCAATGTCATTAACGCCAAAAAGAACGTTCCGGCAATTTATGTAAGCGGGAATCTTATAATAAAAGAAAACGCCTCGCTGGACTGCAACGGGCTGGTTTTTGTTGATGGTCGAATCGAAATACCGATTATAAATCAATCTATGGGTATAACAGGGGCACTTTTCACCGATGATGGAATCGGGTATACTGTTTTCGATGGTTCAGTTTCCCGCAATAACGGAGCGATAAATGGCGGCTGTACGCTGGCGGCGGGCTTTACTAATGGCGCAATTAACTTTAACGGCAGCAGCGGCTTTATAAATATAGGGAATCCATCACAACTGAATTTTACCAATAGAGTTACTATTGGAGCACGTATAAAAGTAAATTCATTTAATAATAGTTCTGCAAACGTAATATCAAAGGGCAGTACATGGAGTCTGCAGAGGTCTGGCAGTACAAACTTTGTGGAATTTGTATGTGCCTCTGGCACTGTTATTGGCACTAAAAATGTAAACGATGGTCTATGGCACAGTATTGTGGGAGTTTATAATGGTTCAACGCTGTCCCTTTATTTTGATGGAGTGCTGGATACCTCTAATTCGGTAACAGGCAATATGAGTGCTGATACTTCGCCGGTCTATATCGGAGCGAATTCCGCCCAGGCGAACAGATACTTTAACGGCCTTATCGATGAGGTGCGTGTTTACAACAGGGCGCTTACTTTAGCTCAAGTTAAGACTATTGGTACTTACGCAACCAATCTTGTAGGTTACTGGAGTATGGACTGGGGAAACTCAACAACGATGATAACTGCCGCTCCGACAAAGGCAGCGATTTATCATTGGCCCGGCGGCGTAAAGGACAGATGGTCACCTGCGGCGGGGGCGTTCTACAAATCAATTGCGCGAAATCCATAAGTTGAAAAATCCGAAGCACGAAATCCGAAATTCTCCCTTGGGGGACACCTTACGGTGGAAACAAATTCAAAAATTCAAATTACCAAAATCCAAAAAGATTCTTCAAACATAAGGACGTTTTTGTTTTAAAAATTCAGATTTTAGACATTTGATATTGTTTTGTGCTTCGATATTCTGATTTCGAGTTTAAATATTATCGGTCATTTCAAAAATTTCTCCTGAAATCGGTTTTTAATCCACAGTATCAACAGAATCCGCATCAGAAAATCTTCTATGGTCTTTAACGACTTTGCAGAGTATGAGGCCTTTTGGCTGGTAAAACAGACCGTTAAAAGGCCATAAAACGCTCTGTCGAAAGAGTCGTTTTTCCATAGCACAAAAGACCGATAAAAAATTTTAAAAATCACTCCCGTATTAAAGAACCCCATTTTAAGCAGTTAAGCTTAAGTTCTCATAAGACGAAAAAACAATATGGTTTAGTGCAGATTTTCTGCATTTAAAGGGTAAAAAATGAGAAAGAACGGTCAATACGCTTTACCGGCATTTATCCCGTTAGAGACGGGCCGCCCTTCGCGGCCGTCAGGTGGGATTGACGCCTTGTCTCTAACGGGATTTACGCTGGTAGAGGTGATTATCGTGCTGGTGATAATCGGCATTATTTCCGCTGTTGCGGTTCCGTTGTACACGTCGGCGGCTTCGGTACAGTTAAAAACCGCCGCCGATATAATTGCCTGCGACCTTGAGTATGCAAAGAGTATGGCAATGAGCACGGGCAAAAAATATTCGGTGGTTTTTGACACTTCTGCTCCGGTTGAAGGCTACAGGATAAAAAACGATGCAAATAACCAGGTAATACTGCACCCTGTGCATATCGGGGCCAATTACATCGTAAGTTTCGCAACCGACAGCAGGCTTAACAAAGTTGATATTGTGAGTACGACCTTCGGATCGAATACCGTAAAGTTTGATTATCTTGGAACGCCTTCTGATGGCGCAGGGGCTTTGAACAGCAGCGGCTCAGTAACGCTGCGTGCCGGCGGCAATATTTTGACGGTCAAAGTTGAGCCGGTAACGGGATATGTAAGTATTGAATAGCAGATAGTTAGATTTTGCTCACTATAAATTGAAAATATGCTTGAATTTCTAAAAACAAAAACGGGACCAATCGGACTGGATATCGGCGGCAATTCGGTGAAAATGCTGCAGCTGGCAAGCGACAGAGGCAAGACAGTTGTGATAGCAGCAGATGAAGCACATCTAAGCCCTGAAATCTGGGATGACCGACAGACGGCCAGAAGGGCGATAACAGCCGCCTTGAAGGAAATTCTTGCCCGAGGACGTTTTCAGAAAAGAGAAGTTATTTCCTGCCTGCCCAGTTCGGAGCTGATTATAAAAAGTCTCCGGCTCGACACTTTTAATGATGAAGAAGTTGAAAAGACAATTAAGTCTGGCATAGCAGAACGTTTCGGTCTCAAGGCAGAGACACATGAAATCAGATTTATCTCGGCGGGCAATATCCATCAGGGCGATGAAATCAAAAATGAAATTATCCTCTTCGCGATAGATAAGCAATCGCTGAAGGAGCATATAGAGATGCTGGAGGAGGCAGGTGTAACAGTCGCTGCAATAGATACGATTCCCTGTGCCTTGTTCAGGAGCCTGCAGAGGTCTTTGCGGAGGACGGCAGACCAGGAAAAGGCAAATGTTTTCGTTGACGTAGGCTCCGGTCATACAACGGTCGTAATCGGCAAAGCAGGCGAAATAATTTTTGCCAAACAGATAGATATTGCAGGCGAACAGATAAATCGGCAGGTCGCATCCAGACTGGGTATCGGTTTCGATGAAGCGGTGCATTTGAGAAGCAAGCTGAGAGAGGCGGAGCAGACGAAGGAAATCGAACCTGCAATGCGGCAGATAGTGGTTGATAGTATGAATTCAGTTATTGATGAGCTGGCAAGAGAAATATCGCTTTGCTTCAGTTACTATGCCGTAACGTTTCGGGGGCAGCGACCAAGCCAGGTTGTTTTTGCCGGCGGCGAAGCTTATGAGCAAACGCTTATAGACGCCCTCAAACGGCATTTGGGTGTTGAAATAGAAGTAACCGAGCCGCTGAGGGGTTTTGACCTTTCAAAGGTTGATTTCCCCGCGGATAAAAGAGGGATGCTTTGTGAATGGGCAGTTGCGGCCGGGCTTTGTCTTAAGGGTATGGAGATGGCTGGACGGGATAAGGTTTATGAAAGAAATTGATTTTCTTCCTGAATGGTATAAGCAGGGACGTTTGCAGCAGCAGAAGCACCGCGAATTTTATATTGCGCTCGGTCTTATTGTTTTTATTATGGCGGCGTGGGGTGTTTTTGCCAATGGCAGAGTTGCGATAGCAAAGGCAAAAAATACTTCTCTCCAGAACGTTAAACTTATCCGTGTGCGGAGCGGAGCCGAATACAACCAGGCCGACAACGAATATAAGCGATTAAAATCGAAGTATCAAATACTTGAGTCAGTAAAGTCTCATATAGCTGTTTCCAATGTGATTGCCGAACTTGCCCATCTGCTTGACAGCGGCATTATCCTGAAGAAGCTTGAGATAAAGGCTGAGCCGTTTACCGGGCGAGATGGGGTAGCCGGGCAAGGCGCTAATCGGCAGTCTCTATCCGATAAAAAAGTCAGATTCAAGGTAACGTTCACGGGTCTTGCCGCGGATGCCGCAAAGGTCGCAGAAATAATCAGTAAACTGGAAAAATCGGGTTACTTTTTTCAGATTATCCCGAGTTTTTCGAGAAATACGATAGTAAACGGATATCAGGCCAGCGAGTTTGAGATAACCTGCTATTTAGCCAATTACAAATTGGCGAATTAAACTAATGCAGAAGATAGAAAAAAAACAAGTTGTTATGTCTGTTGCGGTAGTGATTCTGGCGACGGCTTTTATCTTTTTTCAGTACCTGCCGCTGAACAAGAAGGCGGAAGTTCTCAAGGAAGCCAATGCGGCACTCCTTACCGAGAACGCTGCGGCAGATGCCCGCGAGAGTGTTTTGCCGCAGTTACTCGAAGAGATAAAAAAGTTAAAAGAACAGATTGGCAATTTTGATGCAAAAATTCCTGCCGGCAGGTCGCACGGCGTATTTCTTCAGGACATTACATCAATAATGCAGAAAGACGGTCTTGAGGAACTTATGGTCCAGCCGGGTGCAGAGACAGAGACAGATGGTTTGTCTCTGATACCCGTATATATCCGCTGCAAGGGCGGTCTGACGCAGATTTTTAAATTTTTCAGGGCATTGGACAGCTTTGAGAGAATTATTCAGATAGAAGAAGTTTCGCTGACGACTGATAACACGTTTGACGGCGAAGTTACTATGCAGGCAAAGGTGAATATATTTTATAGGACGAATTAAGTGAAACAGACGGCACCAAAAAGTAATAACAGGCATAGAGCGGCAATTGCCCAAATTGCAGGGCGGCGGAAGAAGCTGATGATAGTGTTTCTTTTGTTTTTTGTTATGGCTGTGCTGTGGGTCAGAGTCTTAGTGAGCAAAAACAGGCCGCAGGAAGCATCGGCGATTTCTGCCGGAAATGCCGCAGGTGTTATTGCCGGTTCGACAGAGTTGGAGATAGTTTATGTCGAACTGCCGGTAATTGCCGACAGGCATAATGTTCTCGCATGCGATTTTTTCGCAGCCGGTGACTTCAAAGGATTCAGAAAGCAGGGTGAATACGCTTCGAACAGCGGGACGGATACATCAGTTATAAGCGGTAAGCAGCTTTCGGACGGTATGACGGCGGCAGCGGAAAAACTGGAACTTATCGCAATTGTAAACGGCAAAAAACCACAGGTGTTTATTGAAGATAAACTTCTTGAAAAAGGGCAGAGCTTTAAATTTGTGTTTGGCGGTCAGATTTATGAGTTTAAGGTTGTTAATATTCTGGGAGACAGGGTTGAACTTGAGTGCAACGGCATAATTGTTACCAAAAAGATTCCCGAATCAGTTTTGAAAACTGAGTGATAAAGGAAGACAAAAATGAAACGTAAAAGAAGAAAAATAAAAGTGCTGTATATAATTATGATAGTTGCAATGGCAATTGCGGCGACAAGCAGGGCAGAGCCGAATCAGACACAGAACGGAGAAAGCGTTCTTCTCGAACAAGCCGACAGCGGCGTTGTGATTAATGACCGGCAAAAGTCCAAAGAGCAATTTACCGACCAGACTATGCAGTCCATCAATTTTAAGAAGGATATGTCCGTAAGAGACGCGCTTCGTTTTCTTGCCGCCAAATACCAGAAAAACATAATTCCATCGCCACAGGTCATCGGAAAACTGAATGTAACAAGTCTGTTCGATGTTACTTTCGAACAAGCCCTCGATGCCATACTCGGGCGTGACTATCGTTATGAAATTGACGGGGATTTTATCTGGGTTTATACCACCGAGGAATATGGAAAGCGGATTAAAGATTCGACGAGAATGACAAGCAGAGTTTTTGAGCTTTATTATATCAACGCGGCCGAGGTCAAGGCTCTCATAACGCCTATTATAAGCGAGTCAGGCAAGATTGCGTCGACCAGTGCCGCGGCAGCGGATACCGAAGCCGGCAAAGGCGGCGATACACTCAGTATGCGAGATACGATAGTTGTTTACGATTTTCCCGAGAGACTCGACCAGATTAGTCAGATGATTAAGAAAGTCGATGTAAAGCCGCAGCAGATTCTGATAGAAGTTACGGTTCTCAAGGCGACACTTACAGAAACGACACAGTTCGGCATAAACTGGAGTGCTTTGACCAGTACCATAACTCAGACCACCGACGGCATATCAATAGGTTTTGCAATTCCAGCAGCAACGGTAGCAGCAGATGCCGGCCTTCATGTCGGATATACCAATAACGACCGTATTGTATCGCTGATAACCGCTATTGAAGATGTAACGGATACGACTGTTCTGGCCAATCCAAAAATTATGGCGCTGAATAAACAGGCTGGTTATATAAACATCGGCAGTGAGACCGGTTATACTGAGAGCACAACACAAACCTCAACCGGCACAACAGCATCGGTAGCATTTCTCCCAAGCGGCACACTTTTGAAGTTTAGGCCATTTATATGCGAGAATGGATATGTTCGTATGGAGATTAATCCTGAGGAGAGTACTGCTACCACCACTACTACTTCTGCCGGTACTGTTATACCGTCAAAAACTATTACGCAGGTTAAGACAAATATAATGGTAAAAGACGGCAGAACGATTATTATCGGCGGACTGTTCAAGGAAGACCTTACAAGCTCAGATTCACAGGTGCCGGTCATAGGCGATTTGCCTATTGTCGGTGCAATATTTAAAAAGACCAAAGACTCCAATATTCGCACCGAACTTATTATATTGATAACACCGCATATTATTAATGAACCGGAAGAGCTTGCATCGGCCTCTGAAAAGAAAAAGGATGATGTCAGCCGAATTGTTGAAGGCTCAAGAAAGAGGATGAGCTCGATAGCGAGGGCACGTATTTATGAAGACAGCTACGCGAAAGCCGTTAATTATTATGCGGATAAAGAATACGACAAAGCTTTAGCGGAGTTAAACTGGATTATAGGTTTCAGGCCGAACGCTCTTGAAGCAGTTCAGCTTAAGGAAAAAATTCTCACTGAAGTGCGGCCGGACAGGTATCGTGCGCTTGAACGCATTATGCTCGAACAAATCAGGAAAGAGCAGGATTATAGATGGAAACGCAGATAAGGATGTGAATTATGAAAAAGAATACCAAAATCATAATAATGTTTATTGCTGTCAGCCTGATTATGGCTGCCAATTGCCAGGGTGGACATAAACAGAAGAAGCAGGAGATGAGGGCGAAATGGCAAAAAACCAGTTCTGAAATGCGGCTTTCAGTGGCAGCCGAACAGATTGAATCGGGCCAATATGAGCAGGCCGAGGCTGCAGCCAGAGAAAGTATAGCTTGTGGTCAGAATCTTGCGGATGCTTACCTGGTGCTTGGCAAATGTTGTCTGGCTAAGGGGGATTTGCCGCAGGCGAAGGACTGTTTTGAAAAGCACGTGCGTTTTGATGACAAGAATGCCGAAGGCTGGTTTTTGCTTGGATTGGCTTGTGAACGGCTTGGTGATGAAAACTTTGCCTTCAAATGGTATAAAAAAGCATTAGAGCTTTCGCCGAACAATGCTGATTATGTCATAGCGCTCGGCAGGATGTATATTGCGCAAGGTGAGTTTGCGTCTGCGGAGAAACTTTATCAGCAGCAGATTGCGGCCAAACCTTCGGATACCAATTTGAAAATCGCCGCTGCCCAGATGTATCTTGAATGCGGGCAGAACGACAAGGCAGTCGGGCTTTATGAGCAGGCTCAGATGCTTGCGCCTGAAAACAATGAGCTGCTCGAAGCTCTTGGCTCCTGTTATGTTATCGCGGGCAACTGGCAAAAAGCCGGCGAGATTCACGAGCGGTTATACCAGCGATGCACAGACGAAACCGCGAAGAACAGATACCTGCAAATTATGGCACGCTGTGCAACTGAAACCGGCGATTACAAGTCGGCGATGAAATATTATTCTCAGCTTACGGTACAGGATAAAAATGACGCTTCTTTCTGGCTTTCGATGGCCCAGGCGGCCCTCGGCGCTGATTTGCCGAGACAGGCGATTATATACAGCAAAAAAG